>JAJRTC010000201.1 GCA_024278445.1 Nitrospirota bacterium | reverse complement strand
TAAAAAACCGCTCGATTTTCAGCAATCGGTCGGCAAACTGGCGATGATAAAAACGAGGGGTGCGGTCATACCAGGAGGCAAGGTACTTGTTACGATAGACGACGCTAACGATGACAATGTTACGGTAACCATAAAGGATAGCGGTGACAAGTTTACTTTGAGCTACCCCGATATTACCCGCGCAAATTTGGAAATAGAGTTTTAGACAAACAAAAAAAATAACGACTGAGTTTTTGCTAACTTGCAGAACGGGTTGCGCTACATAAATTATCTGCAAGTATGGATGTGTAAAAAATGACGACTGAACTACTAAATGCTCTCAAAATGGTGGCGGCTGAAAAGTCGATGGAGCTTGACGACCTTATCGCCACAATAGAAAGCGCCGTAACCAGCGCCGCCATGAAACGGCTTGGCCGCGAAAATCTTGAAGTTAAGTTTAATCAGGAAAAGGGTGAGTTTGACCTTTTTGAGCAAATAGAAGTTACCGATAGCGTAGAAGACCCGACTTCTCAAATTTCCCTTGAAGATGCCAGGGGGTTGGACGAAAGTCACGAAGCAGGTTCTTTTATTCTGAAACATATGGAGATGGAGGGGCTTGGCAGGATAGCCGCGCAATCCGTTCGCCAGATGATACACAGAAAAGGAAAAGAGGCTGAACATCACAAGCTTCTTGAAGAACACAGACAAAGAATAGGCGAAGTCATCACCGGAACGATGGAAGGCCGTTCCGTGGGTGGCGTCCTTTTTAATCTGGGCAATGTAGGGGGCATACTTCCAAAGGAAGAGCAGGTTGTAAATGATAAATTTAACCGTGGGCAACATGTAAAGCTTGCCATAGTGGAAGTTTGCGACAGATGGAGCGACCCTGTTGTGGTATCGCGGGTGGCACCTGCGTTACTTCGCTACCTTTTAGAGCTAGAGACGCCAGAGATCGGCGAAGGGCTTGTTGAGGTACTAAACGTTGTGCGTGATAACGCAGGCAGGTCTAAAGTGGCCGTTAAAAGTAAAAAACTGGATATAGACCCTGTGGGGGCGTGCATAGGCGTTCGTGGGTCAAGAATTCAGCCAATCGTACGAGAGTTAAACGGCGAAAAAATAGACGTGATCGCATGGAGTGACGACCCTCGGCAACTGATAGCTTCCGCCTTGGCACCTGCTAAAAACGCTAAGGTGATTTTACATGAGGAGTCCAAAAATGCAGACGTCATTGTTCCGGACGATCAGCTATCCCCGGCTATCGGCAAGAGGGGCGTTAACGTAAAACTGGCTGTCAAGCTTACCGGGTGGGAACTGGACGTAATGAATGAAAAGGAATATGAAGAGAAAAAAGTAAGGACTGCCAAGCTTAAAAAATATAAACAGTAAACTTAAGCCAGCGATGCTAGGCGGACCTGAAAAAACAGGATAGGAACGCGCGGAGCAATCCGTCCGCATTTGTTGTTTTTACGGAACCGCATTAACTTGCCACAAACCGTCATGTCCATATCTTCTATTTGTATCTGCGGGGTTGATTAGAATCTTGGGAGTGGTATCATACTCCCTTTGCTTTTGTATAAGACTGGCCTCAAAAGGGCGCTACCTTAAAAGAGGTTTGTTTTATAGTGCTTTATTTAAAAGGAGTTTGATTTGTCCGGTATTCGCGTCCACGAGTTATCCCAGGAAACTGGTGTTTCCAGCAAGGATCTTATAGATCTTATCACCAAGATGGGCTATCCGGTTAAAAGCCACTCTAGCACTGTTGATTATGGCGTGGCAGACAGGGTGCGCCGCCAAATCAAAAAAATGGATCTTCCCGTAAAAAAGCCAAAAAAAGCTAAAGCAAAGCCAGCCGAGAAAAAGCCTGTTGCAAAGCCTAAAGCGGCGGCTAAGAAACCTGCTGATAAACCCAAGGCTGTAACGGCCAAGAAGCCTGTTGCAAAAGCTAAAGTTGCGGCAAAAAAACCTGAGGAACAGCCCACCAAAGCTGTAGTTGCTGAAAAACCTGAACCTGAAAAAATGTCTGTTTCCGAGAAGGCACCTGAGCCTAAAGCCATAACTCCTAACCCGGAAGAAGTTGAAAAAGCCAGGGTAGCTTACGAGACAAAACGCAAAGAGGAGCAGGCAAGAAGAAAAAAGGCTACGGAAGAAGCACAAAAAAGGCGTGAAATGGAGGAAAAAAAGCGTATTGCCGATGCCAAAAGGCGTAAAGAGAGTGAGGCAAAACGTAAAGATGACGCTGAAAAACGTAAAATACGTCAGGCAGAAGACGGGGAGAGAAGAAAAAAGGCTGAGGAAGAGCGTGAGCTTAAACGTTTGATAGAAGAAGATGAACGTGAAAAACGTGAGGCTGAGGCCAAGAAAATCGTCATAGACGAGGCCACCACAGTTAAGGAATTTGCCGAAAAACTGCGTATGGGTGCCAACGAGATAATAGTAAAGCTTATCGGCAAAGGGATGATGGCCACCTTAAACCAGACCATCGACGCCGCTGTGGCTAAAGAACTTGCAGTGGAAATGGGCTATGAAATTAAGACCAGGGAAGAAGAGGAGGTCGAAACGGCTCCTGAAGAAGTTGAGGACAAGTCAAAGTTACGGCTCAGGCACCCTGTTGTCACCATCATGGGCCACGTCGATCATGGCAAAACCTCGCTTCTTGATACAATCCGCAAAACACGCGTAACAGAAGAAGAGGCAGGCGGTATCACACAAAAGATTGGCGCATATAAGGTAGACGTTGCCGGTGGGTCAGTTGTGTTTCTGGATACGCCGGGTCATGAGGCGTTTACGGCCATGCGTTCACGTGGAGCCGCTTTTACCGACATTGTGGTACTCGTGGTAGCGGCGGACGATGGTGTTATGCCACAGACGGTTGAGGCGATTCACCATGCCAAAGCGGCGCAGGCCCCCATACTTGTGGCTGTAAATAAAATGGACAAGCCGGGTGCCAACCCTGAAAAGATAAAGCAGGAGCTTACCGCACATGAACTCGTTGCCGAGGAGTGGGGCGGAGAAACGATATTCTGCGGAGTTTCCGCAAAAACGGGCGAGGGGATAGACCATCTTCTTGAAATGCTCCTGCTTCAGGCCGAGGTGCTTGAGCTAAAAGCTGATCCTGAAAGGCTTGCCTTTGGGGCGGTAGTAGAGTCGAAACTGGATCGTGGCAGGGGCCCCGTTGCCACTGTGCTTGTGCAAAAAGGGACGCTGAAAATAGGCGATCCTTTTGTTTCCGGCCCTCACTTTGGAAAAGTCCGTGCCCTTATAGACGATACCGGTGCCAGAATAGACCATGCCGAACCTTCCACTCCTGTTGAAGTGTTAGGGTTTAACGGCGTACCTAATGCTGGCGACACTTTCATGGCTGTGGAGAGCGAACGAAAAGCCCACCAGATAGCGTTAACCCGCGAGAATGCCGAGCGTTTGGAAGGGCTGGTCGCCAAAGGGCATGTACGGCTTGATAATCTGCACGCCCAAATAACCAAAGGTGAAATAAAATAACTTAACATCATAATCAAGGCGGATGTCCAAGGCTCTATCGAGGCCGTAAGCAAGGCTTTTGATGACATAAAAATGGAAGATGTCCGCATACGTGTTCTGCACGGAGCGGTGGGCGGCATAACGGAGACCGACGTAAACCTTGCGGCCGCATCCAACGCCATCATCATTGGGTTTAACATACGCCCTACCGAGAAGGCTCGTGCATTGGCGGAGGCGGAAGCTGTGGATATCAGGCTCTATAGCATCATCTACAATGCTATAGACGACGTGAAAGCGGCACTTGAAGGTATGTTAGAACCTGTGTTTGAGGAAAAAATAACAGGCAGGGCCGAAGTGCGGGATGCGTTCCACATAAAACGTATCGGCACTATTGCCGGGTGCCTGGTTTCGTCTGGTAAAATCGTTCGTGGAAGCGATGCCAGGCTCATCCGTGACGACATGGTTATATACACAGGAAAGGTATCTTCACTGCGAAGGTTCAAGGACGACGCCAAAGAGGTCGCTTCAGGTTACGAGTGTGGAATCGGGCTTGAAAAATATAACGATATAAAAGTTTCCGATGTGATAGAAACGTTCTCTATGGAAGAGACCGAAGCATCAAAAGCTAGGGCGGGAGCGCAACAAAAAGTAGGTTCCTCCTGATAGCATAAAGGCGCACCTGATGAAACCTGCGCCACGTGAATATCGCAGTAAGCATTTACGTCTTGGCTTTAGCCGCCCTGTAATAATGGGGGTCGTTAATACTACCCCTGATTCATTTTCCGACGGTGGAAAATATCTAAAACCCAAAAACGCCATAGAACAAGCGGCACGGCTTATAGAAAGCGGTGCCGGCATTATCGATATCGGCGGCGAATCCTCCCGCCCCGGCGCAAAACCTGTGTCTGCCAAAGAGGAGGGGCGTCGCGTTCTGCCGGTGATACGCGAGTTGGTTAAACGCTATCCAAACATTCCTTTTTCCATAGATTCTTACAAACCAGAAGTCATCCGCTCCGCTATGGATGAAGGCGCTGTAATTATTAATGATATTACAGGCTTAAGAAACCCGGAGGTTCTGGCGATAGCTGAAGAACATAAAGCGCCAGTCATAATAATGCATATGAAGGGGGTGCCGGGTACTATGCAAAAACGCCCGATATACAAAAATGTGGTTGCCGAAATAGTTCTGTTTTTTAAAGAACGTATCGAGGCATGCAAAAAATATGGGGTGACAAAAATAATTTTGGATCCCGGAATCGGCTTTGGCAAAACAATAAATCACAACCTTACGATATTGCAGGAGCTTGATAAAATTGTAAAGCTGGGCTATCCGGTGATGGTTGGCGCATCCCGTAAATCTTTTATAGGTGAGATCCTTGGTGCGGAGGTTAATCAACGTGAAAGCGGCTCTCTTGCCGTTACAGCATTGGCTGTGCTAAAAGGTGTTTCTATAATCCGGGCACACGAAGTGAAAGAGAACCTTGAGGCGGCAATGGTTGCGGCGGCTGTACTAAAGGGAAGGGTGATTAAGTTCTAGTCTCTTTTATTTAGAGTGGCAGGTCAGGCAGAGTGTGGAGCCATTATTATCTACACGCAGGAACGATGCTATTAACGAACTGCCTGGACCGGCGGAAGGCACCCCATGCGGATCGTGACATGAAGCACATTCGACTTCATAGCCACTACCGGTATCATAGAACCTGACCTCATTTGTATCGGCGCGCCCGTTTGAATTTGTGTCGTAAAACTTTAAACTCCCGTCTATACCTGATGCGGGATTAAAATCGTAAACAGCGGTGTTTGGTAGCTGTACGCCAACAGGATGGTCATCAGTTAAATCAGTACCGATCCAGAAAACCCGGAACTCGGCAAGGCCAAGGGCCAGTGCGTTATTATCTGCATGACATCTGCTACAGTCATATGGGCCATTACCATTTGCGGCTTCATTGAAAATAACACCATGCTTTGTCGGGTTTGTGCCGGCCCAAGTGTCGAGGAATGCATCGTTTTGCCCTGTTTCCTGCGCGACTGAGTAACCGTCACTACCAGGCATGTTTATAATCGAGTCTATAGCCACGGTACCATCATGACACGAAAGACAAGTCAGTGAATTTAAGCCTGGCTGTGTTGCGGTTTGTCCAGATGCCAAAGTGCGGTTATATGTTGTATATGTATTGGTTTTGTTGGTGCGGTTCCATAGCGGTGCATTAATGGTTGAGTTGGAGCCATGTGGGGTATGGCAGTATACACACACCTCCTGATAGTCGTTGCGAGATTTGTTCATCCACATTGGCATATCAGTCCAGCTTTGCGTCATATTGTGACGTGTATTTACTATTGAGCCCAGGTTACTTGCTTTGGTGTTTGGATCCCACTGAGCTTGGGCAACAGGTGGACTAAAAAGAAGTAGCAAGGTGATATTCACCGCTAAAAACTGTATTGCGATCCTGTTTCTCATACCCCTAAAAAACAACCTGATTTAAATTGTGTAAATTTCACTATCTATAACGGTATGGAATGCAATCTCCACACCAATTTGATGTGCTATATTTTTCAATACCTTATCTTTTTTTGTGCTAGTTCGTTCCCATTTATGGCAAACTTCACTAACTTTTTCTTATTATTTGGGATTCAGGTGCGAGATATTGTCAAATGTTGTGTTTTGAAATATCAAGCGGCGATCCTTTCCTCGCGCGTTCCATCGACGAATTTCACTCCCCGAATAACCTCGGCCAGAAGATTTGAGCCGTTGAGTTTCTGCCACTTTTTCTGAGCGCTC
>JAJRTC010000200.1 GCA_024278445.1 Nitrospirota bacterium | reverse complement strand
GAACGGCTTTTAAAAATAGTGGATGCCGCACTGTTTATACGGCATGACGCGAAACAGGACAGGCTTTACTGCCTGCGCGGGCTGATCTTGCGGCATATGGGGCAAGAAAACGAAGCGGCGGATGCGTTTCGGCTGGCGCTTAAAAGCAACCCTGAAAGCATGGACGCCAGGATGAGCCTTGTCATTCACTATATGAAAGGAAAAATGTTCGGCTCTGCACGGGTGGAAATAGAAAAAGTATTGAAGGCAAACGATGCAAAGTACGTTCACAAAACAGTTGGCTCTGATATTTCAGACGCCGCCTGAGGAGAGCCGATGAGCAAAACCACCACCCCCTATGCTCATAACTCTCCACCCTCCCACTCCTGCCCGCCCCGGTCATGACACCTCGGGGCGGGCAGGAGCAGATTTCACAGCGAGGATATCATCCGTTCCGCAAGATGGTATGTACGCGTTAACAAAAAGGTCAGCAGTG
Organism: Nitrospirota bacterium; assembly: GCA_024278445.1. Classification (GTDB taxonomy): domain Bacteria; phylum Nitrospinota_A; class UBA7883; order UBA7883; family JAJRTC01; genus JAJRTC01. Next base: position 3,124 of record JAJRTC010000200.1, on the reverse strand, counting down.
GCAATCATGGTTTGGGCCGTGACAGACAAGACGGCATGACCTGCCGTCAGCCTCTTATCATCCCCGTCCTTGATATCAAGGACGGGGATGTAGTCGCCGCTGTGGGAGGTGACAGAAATGAATATAAACCTGTAAAGGCACCTATCTTCACCTCCTCAACTCCAATCGAGATAGTTAAACGCTATAACTCGCTTTTTAATTTCAACCTTTTTTATCTGGCAGACCTTGACGCCATTACAGGCAGTGGCAATAATTCGGAATCCATTTCAAACCTGATTGGCAAAACCAGCTGTCAATTCCTGGTAGACGGAGGCTACAAAAAATTATCCGACATACAACACCACCATCGTATAACCCCCGTGATCGCCACCGAGACATTCACGGAATGGGATACCTGCAAATCACTCTCAGGCACCATGGTTTCTATCGATACGAAATGTGAAAATTTAATTTCGCCTTTCCCCAACGCAACGGTTGAACAGATACTGCAAAAAGCGAGAGGACGTGGAGCAAAAAGGTTTATACACTTAAAGCTTGACGTAGTCGGAACAGAAAACTTTGCGCAGGATCGGCTCATCCCCCCACAAGATGATGAAGAGTGGTTTGCGGGCGGAGGGTTAAGGTCACAATGCGACCTTAACGCTCTCGCCGCAAGAGGTTATTCAGGAGCGCTAGTAGCAACGGCCCTGCATAAAGGTTCGCTACCTTAAGAGACGATTTCCGCATCCGTAAAAAAATAGGAAATCTCGCGCGCGGCAGATTCTTCCGAATCAGAACCGTGAACCGAGTTTTTCTCAAGGCCTATGGCTAGCTCCTTGCGAATGGTTCCTTCAGCCGCATCGGCAGGGTTTGTAGCACCCATCATTTCGCGCCATTTGGGCTGGGCGTCGTCGCCTTCCAAAACAGCGAGAACAGACGGACCAGAGCTCATGTAGCCTGTGAGTGACCCGAAAAATGGCCTCTCCTTATGCTCGGCATAAAAGCCTTCAGCCTGTTCTAAAGTCATGTGGACAAGCTTCATGCCGACAACCGTAAGCCCCTCGGTGGCTATTCTGCTAAGTATTTTCCCTGCAAGCCCGCGCTCTACGGCATCCGGCTTTATCATCGCAAAAGTTCTGGACATTTTTTCTCCTTAAAAAAAATTGGCGCCGGACAGAATTTCTGTTCCGGCGCCGATAGAAAACAAAAAATTAAAAATTATGGAATATAAGAATCTACGATTTTGTTTATATCGTAATCTTTTGTTCCGCCAACAAGCTTGTTTATCTCGGTGAGCCTGTCTACAAGAGTTGGCCGCTCAACCTGATAAAGAATACCGGTAGGTACGCGGGTCTTGGAGTTGCCAAGCGCGATATTCAGTGCCGCAGAAAGATCGGTTACATCGTGATCTTCCGGAATTTCGTCAATGGCCTCTTTGTAAGAATCGAACGTGTTTACCTTATTGAAAGTAGGACACGGGCTTACTATGTTTACGAAAGAAAACCCTTTATGCTGAATCGCTTTGGTAACGATTTCCTGCACCACTTTACCCTTGGAGCTATAACCTTGCGCAACAAACGTGGCACCATAGGTTAGCGTAAACGCCAGCGGGTTAACGGGGTTATCCGGCGTACCGTAAGGCGTGATGGAACCAACCATCCCATGGTCGCTGGTAGGCGAAACCTGCCCTTTGGTAAGTCCGTAAATGGCATTATCCATAAGGATGTAGGTGAGGTCAGTGTTCTTTCTTGCAACATGCGGAACGTGCCCGCCACCGATTGAAAAACCGTCGCCGTCACCGCCAAAGCAGATAACCTCAAGCTCAGGTTTAGCAAGTTTGACACCAGCCGCAACAGGCAGAACACGACCATGGGCCGTGTGCATTCCGTATGTTTTAACAAAATACGGAAAACGTGAAGAACAACCGATGCCCGACACGAGAACGGTGTTGTCGATGTCTATTTTAAGATCGGCGAAAGCCTTGAGAACGGAGTTTAAAACACCGTAGTCACCACACCCGGGACACCATGTTGGCGGAATAACACTTTTGTAATCTTTAGCCTTCATCGGCGCTGTAGCAGTTGTCATTATGACACCTCCTTTATCTTGTCGGCAATCTCACGCGGCGTGAAAGGCATGCCGCCGTAGATTGTATAACTTATAGGATCAAAGTTAATTTCGCCCCTCATAACCTTGGCAAGCTGACCCTGTTTGTTTATCTCAGGGATCAGGATTTTGTCATGCTTTTCGATAAACGGTAGTAATGCCTTCATCGGAAGCGGCCAGATAAGCTTGGGATAAATCGCAGAAACCTTAACGCCCTCGGATCTTGCCACGGCAACGGCCTCGCGAAGGGTTCCTATTGTAGAACCCCATGCGACGACACCCAGCGTTGCGCCTTCCTGCTCGTCTACCTCGGTGGCCGGGAAGAAATCTTCCAGCGTATCGAGCTTGCCAAACCTTTTGTCCAGCATAGCCACATGGTTGACCGACGTGTATGTAGGTGCAGAGGACTCAGCATGCTCAAGGCTTGCGGAAATATATGCACAACCAGGGTCTCCCGGATGGGCCATAGGCGACACGCCAGACTCTGTAATTTCATAACGTTTATACTCGCCGTTTCCGTTTGCAGGCTTGTGCCTGTCACGGTTAACAACCCTGATTTTTGAAGGATCGGGGCGTTTTATAGACGAAGTACGGAAGCCCATGGAACCGTCTGAAAGGAATAACACCGTGGTTTGATATTTCTCGGCCACGTTGAACGCCTCTACCGTGAGGTAAACACAGTCCTCGATATTTTCAGGGCTTATAACAACTTTCGACGCGTCACCATGACAGCCATGCGCCGCAAGAAGAAGGTCTGACTGTTCATGCTTGGTAGGAAGGCCGGTTGAAGGGCCACCTCTTTGAACGTCAACGATAACAAGAGGCGTTTCCATCATCGACGACATGCCGATAAGTTCCTGCATGAGTGACAAACCGGGGCCGGAAGTGGATGTCATCGATTTCGCACCGGCGTATGAAGAACCTATTACGTTGGCAATAGACGCTATTTCATCCTCGGCCTGAACCAGCGTGCAGTCAAACTTTGGCATATGGCGCGACAGGAAGTTGGCAACCTCCGTAGCCGGGGTTATAGGATACG
>JAJRTC010000199.1 GCA_024278445.1 Nitrospirota bacterium | reverse complement strand
CAGCTAATAATTAGCTCGCAAACCGCCTTCTGAACATAGCCATGCCTCCAAAACCAGACGCAAAAAGCAACAGGGTAGATGGCTCAGGAACGGGTGAACCGCCGCCGGTGTAACTTCCAATCGCTATTAGCTGACCACTCCCCGTAAGGTTATAGTTTAGTCCGCCAAGGTATTCGTTACCGATCGCCGACGCCAGGTAGTAAATATTACGCGCATGTCCGGTAATGTTAGTAACAAGGCCTCCTGATATCGATGCGCCCAGAATGGTTTCGACATAAAGAGCGTCCTGATGGGAAGCAATGTGCCCGCTAAACAGCGAGAGATAGTTGCCACTTAAAATCTCAAGGGTCCCCCATGCAAAGTTGTCGGCATAGCCAGACATGTTTGCGCCCATATCGACGCTGGTCAGATAAAAATCGTGTAAAAGATCTACGCCGTCGTTAAACGCAAGGTATGCGTCAACGGTGTTCCAGAGAGTATTTCGTTCGCTATGGTTCTCAAAATTATTTCCGATATAAAATTTGTCCCCTGTGCCACCTGCGAGATAGCCGTTTGCGCCAATTATCAGATCACCAAAATAGTTACTGGAAGGATCACTTATATACGCTCCGTTATTAGTAAAAGTCCCGTTAAACTGCACCGTGGTATTGGTTGCCTTCACCGTGCCGCTGTTTGTCACAGGTGCGTTTACAATGCGGGTTCCGGCACCACTTAGGTTAAACTCTCCGCCGGGGTTGTTAGTAAAAGAGCCCGCAGTAAGTGAACCGCCAGAGTAGTTAAACTTGCCTTTGTTAAACACGCCCGCCCCCACGGATAGTGAGCCACCACTTAAGTTGTATGTTCCAATAGCACCAGAGGTAACTTTTACAAGCAGGTTGTCAGACACAATGTTACTGCCGCCTGTTTGGTTAAAAACACCGGTTCCAGACCAGCCTACATGCTCGTTCTTTGCGGTAAGCTGACCATCGCTTAAGTTATATGTCCCGTTACTACCAGCGTACATTCCAATATTCAGGTTGTTGGCGACACTATTTTCCCCGCCTGTTTGATTAAAAACCCCAGTTCCGTGCGCGCCAACATTTTCGTTATGAGACGCGTTAAGTATTCCGGTACCGCCAAGGTTATATTCCCCTTTAGAAGAGGAGAAAGATGTGCCAATGTCCATGCCCTGGGTTTTATGCTCGCCACCCGTATGGTTGAACTGGCTGAAACCGTTCTTCCCGATGGATGAGCCTACCGTAATCAATTTACCGCCGGATAAGTCATATTGGGCAGTTCCAAGGCCGGTAAACTCTCCCATCTTCAATACTTGCGTGACGGTATTCGTCCCGCCAGACTGTATAAACTTGCCCACGCTAAATCTGCCTATATATTCTATCTGCGATGTTAGCTGACCACCGCTGAGCTCGTATGTCCCTGCCCCTCCGTAATCGTAACCAAGATAAAAGTAGTTGGACGAGTTTGAACCGCCGCTTTGATTGAACACACCGGTTCCCTTGATTCCTGTATGCTCCTCGATCGCGGATACTTGCCCCCCGTCAAGATTGTAGGTTCCGGAGCCAAAAACTCCCAGCTTCAGAGCCTTGCCAATTTGAACACTTCCGCCGCTCTGGTTGTAAACGCCACTATCCGTAGTGGAATATCCGAGGTACAGATAATCGGCGATTTTGTTAACGCCGCTGACATGCGAGTAGATACCCGTCCCCCCTTTTCCCACATATTCTTCAGCAACGTAAAGGTCGTAGTTCAAGCCCAGATAACCTTGATGGAAGGTTATCTGCCCACCGCCAACAGCGCCGATTTCCAGTTTCGAGAGGATTTCAGCAGGGTTTAACGTGTTGTCGTAGTAGACGTTATGTGAAATGGCATCGCCTGAGTTAAGAAAAGCTCTGTCGCCCAGCAAAGGCTGGCCAGGTGACGACCAGCAAGTGGAATTGCTCCATTGGCCATCGGCGCATGTCGCAAAATTCCAATATTTATTTGCCGGCACCGCCGCATCAGATTTTGGCGCAAAGGCAAGCAGTACGATTGTACAGATGACCACTATTAAACTACGCAAAATTACTCCCCCCCCCTTTTACTTTTACAATTCACAGTCTCCTTCCAAAGGAAGGAATCTGGTCGCCACTCTATGTGCCAAACGTACACCATGGAGGGTTACAACGAGGTTACAGTTAAGGTTACAGGAACGATTTTTTTGAAATTTCCCTAACCGGAACTAAAAGTAACAGAAAGCACAACCGCAGTTCAGGCCGTGCCGTTATGGGCTTTTTCGGCTAGAATAGCTAACCTGGAGCCGGGCTGGGCATCAAGCTCGCACTTTAAAATTGCTTCTGCCTGCTTGAAAACGATAAGCGCCTTTGAGTGATAACCGGCGCCTATGTGCAGGGCCATCAGCCGCTCGTACGATTCCTCATGAACAGGGTTTTTATCTATTGCCTTTTCAAGGTAAGGAATGGCTATTTTATAATCACCCTCTTTCATTGCAAGGTCGCTCAGGAATATAACAGCACGTGTAAACTTGTTTTGTAATAGCTCTCTACGACGAATAATCCACGTTTCACTTGTATCGTTTACAAGAAAATCGTCGGTATAAAGAGACAAAAGCTCAACAAGCCGGTTTATATCGGCCCCGTTTTTCATAACAGCTGAAAGGCTGTTTTCAAAATAGATAGAATCTACATAACAAAGTGTTCCTGAAAGTGACACGCTTTTATGTTTAACGACAAGCCAGCTCAAAGGCTCGCTCCCTTCCGGAACGCAAACTTTTTTCAGCCGATGAATCGCTACTTTCAGGTTTTGCGAAGCAGACACGCCATCAGCGTCTGGCCAGATTAAGTCAAAAATCGTTTCATTGGAAATTTTCTTGCCACCCAGAGCCACAATAGCTTTAAGAAGAGTTTTAGTTGCCCCGCCCCGCCATTTGCGATCATAAATTTTTCTTCCCCCAATATCTATCTTAAGTTCGCCAAAAGTGTTTATATGAATCATGGCATCTTCAGGATTGCCCAAAACCTCTACTGTGCCTTCCGCAGGCAGTAGCGCTTTTTCAAGGTTCCTTATAAAATGAGGATGGCGGTGCAGTTGCGGTGCCTGCTCCCCTTTTGGGATGAGTGACACTGATTTTTCATAATATTGCCGGGCTTCCTCTATCTTTCCCTGCTTAAACGATACTGATGCGATTTCAGCCAACCCCGCTGAAGCGTAAAGAAAGAACCTGGAGTTTATCCACTTTTCTATCCATTCAGTGAGAAGGTCTACCCCCCCTTTTGTCTCGCCAAGGTCCAGTAACGCCTGCCCTTCTAAAAGCGGGTTGGTTCTCTCCGGAATGGGGCTGGCCGAAGCTTTTCCTCTGGCAATAGCCTCACGTGCGTGCGTTAACGCTTTTCGCGAGTTTTCCAGCAGAAGGTGTGACACGCCGACACAATAGTGAGCGTAGGAGCTATGAAACGAGTTGCTCATTGGCGTAGAGATAGCCAGGATTTTCTCCGCCAGTAACTTGACTTCGTCTACCTTCTTCTGAAACGCAAGAGCGGTTAAAAGATGCCCCAACCCAAGAAGCTGTATGGAAGGCGACAACATGCTGTAAAACGGTTGTGCAACAAGATTTCCCAATAACGCCTCGCCTTTGGCAGGTTCACCTTTTACGGTAAGCCCAAGGCCTAGCGATGTAAGAAAATAGACGTTGCAGAAAAGAGAGACTTCAGGCTGGTTTTGCAAAGGGCTTACACTCATCATAAGAGCATCTATTTCAGAGATACGCCCCAGCCAAAGAAGAGGATATACCTGCCCTGCCGCGCTGAACACTTTAAGTGACAACGAACCGGCTTTTTCTGAAAGTGACATCAGTTCCCTGTATGTCTGAAGGCTTTTCTCCATATCACCATAGAAAGTAAGCTCGCTTTGCGCCCTGAAACAGAGAAGCCCCGCACGGGCAAGGTCGGACATCGGAAAGTTACCATCGATAAGTTTCACTATCCTTTCGTGCCAAAAGGTAAAGCGCTCAAATTCGACACCGCTATCCCATATAGATGTAGCACCCGCACACGCAGACGCCGCCATCGCTTCCACATCACCCTGCTTCTCAAATTTATGAAACAATTTATCCAACGTTTTCGTAGACATCGCAGGTTGCACCGTTTCGACAAGAAGCAAAATACGGGGCGGAGGTTTTATGCCGGGAACAGCGTATTTTCGTAGTGGTTGAAGATGCGCGGCGATCTCCGGAATTTTCATCTCGAACCACCATGAGATTCCGTCGTCGCATAACGAATTTACATAATCCCAGATGCGCCGCTTGGCGAGCATGCCCTTATATGGCTCGGTTACTTGCGGCAAAGGAAAATCGTTCATCGCGATAGTTCAACCTCTAATAAATCAAATTCGGTGCTCATGCCAAATCTTCCGGCCTGTTAACGTTCATAAAAGATCCAAGCCCAGGCTCGACGTTTTTGAACTCGTTTTCCGTTATATAGCTTTTCTCAAGCCCCATTCGAAACTCGTTAAACTGAATTTCTGTTTTTTCAATTCGCTCCCGAAATTTTGCTATGGCCGAAACCCTGTATATGCCGAACAAACCCTGTTCCCGCCCTTCGACAAACGGGATAACGGCGTCGCCCGGCCTATCTCTGCATGAAAGTATAAACGCCATCACCTTCTCGGAGACAAGAGGCATATCGCACGCTACAAGCAAAAGCTCTTTTGCATCCGTAACCTTAAAACCTGTGTAAAGCCCTGAGAGCGGCCCCATGCCGGGGATGGTGTCTGGATAAACGGATTCGCCGAACTTTTTAAAGCAATCAGGTTTGTTAGAGATTATCGTAATATTCTGCGAAAGTTTCTGCGCAACGGCAAGCGTCCGCTCGATCATAGGAGTCCCGTCATACTCCACAAAAGCCTTGTCGCGCCCCATCCTGCGAGAGGCGCCACCAGCTAAAATCACTATTGGCATTTTCATTTTAGCGTAAGTCCATTTATACTATCTCCATGAATATTATACGAAAACTTGTTTAAAATGGGTTATCCAAAACTTTTAGCCTTCGTAGGTAAATCAGGCTCCGGCAAAACCACTCTCGTTGAAAAGCTGATTGCCAAACTGTCTGAAGCGGGCCTGAAAGTTGGCGCGGTTAAAAGGTCGCACCATAAAGTGGATATAGACCGTGAAGGAAAAGACTCGTGGCGGTTCCGCAACGCAGGAGCAAACCCCACAATCCTCGCAAGTGACACGTTTATGGGTTATATGGAACGGATAGAGAAGCCGCTGGATATGAACCTTATCGCCCGACAATTCGAGGGAAAAGCTGATATAGTTTTGATTGAAGGGTTCAAAAGCGAGGTTATCCCAAGATTTCTCGTCGTAACTCCCGCAGGCGTTCAGGATGAAGAAATAGACAATGTCGCAGGTTTCATCATTACGGAAGCAACGCAGGAGAGCTTGAAAAGTTATGGGAAACCTGTTTTTTACCGTAACGACATCGCCCCCATAACGGAGTGGATAATAGATTACACAGATGGCCGATGAAATGAAATTAACACATATAAACGAGTCTGGCGAAGCCAGGATGGTAGACGTAGGCAATAAAGACGATACCAGGCGTGTGGCGATAGCGGAAGGGCATATCACCATGACCCCTGAAACGCTAAAGCTTATCATGGATAACAGGGCCGCCAAAGGCGATGTGTTAGGTGTTGCCCGTATAGCCGGGATAATGGCCGCAAAAAAAACGCCAGACTTTATACCTCTTTGCCACACCATCCCCGTTCACTCGGTGGAAGTCAACCTTGTGCCAGACGAGAAAACATCATCCGTTTTAATAAACGCAACCGTGGTAACCACAGGTAAAACCGGCGTGGAAATGGAAGCACTTACCGCAGTAAGCGTTGCCGGCTTAACGGTTTACGACATGGTTAAGGCAGTAGACAGGGCCATGGTCATATCAAACATTACCCTTGTGGAAAAAAAGGGTGGTAAAAGCGGCCATTACGTAAAACAGAAAACCGACTAAAAAACCGTTTGAGGAAAATTTTTATGAACGCCACCACGCGCCGTTTTTTTGGCTATTTTAAAATAGCCATTTTTGCGTTAGCCCCGTGGCTTTTACTTTCATGCGCGGGAGGCGTCGGGTTAAACGAACCTCGCGGCGTAACCCTCTCGCCTACAATCGGCGCCCCGGCCATTCCGCCGATACAAAAAATAGCCGTGCTTGATTTTTGCGATACATGCGCAGGAACAATCCTTAACCAGCCGCATGTATGCCCTCTTACAGGAATTCACTTTATATCAGGCTCGGTTCTTGCCGGTTCCGGAGAAACTATTGCAGACTATTTTCGCCGTCAGCTAGCCCAAAAGGGTTTTACCGTGGCAAACGACGACGAAGTTTTACATGCAACTGAAAAATATGGCAAGAAGGTTTCTGTAAAATCCGCAGTTCAAATCGGCAAAGTCTTGGAAGCCGACGCCGTGCTGATAGGCTCCGTCATGCGTTACGAAGAGCGCGTTGGCGGCAAGTTTAGCGTAGACAAACCCGCTTCTATCGGATTTTCAGTTGCGATAGTCAGCGTAAAAAACGGCGCTATTTTATGGAAGGCGAAGTTTGAAAAAACCCAGAAAGATCTTTTAAGCAATCTGCTTGACGCCAGAACGTTTTTTAAGGGAGGTCTGGTTTGGCAGAAGGCCGATCAACTATCTACAATCGGAGTTGAAAATATAGTGGAAGCGCTTCCATTCGGCCCGGCGGCCCAAGGAGATATCTAGCCTGCCTGACAGGCTTATATAATTTTAGCTTGCGCGTTTTTTGGCAGATTCAAACTTGAAAAGCTGGCGTTCGTAATACCTGTCGTCGGGGGCCAGCGTAATAGCCTTTTTTATGAGGCTTATGGCCGTATCATATTCTTTCAGGCTGTAATGCACCTCGGATAGAGTATCGATATACTCAGGTATATCGTCAAACACGCTTAATGATTTTTCCGACATGGCGCGGGCTCTCTCAAGTTCCACTCCCTGCTTTGCAAACACCCATGCAAGACGGTTTAGAGCTGGCGCATAGTCCGGTGTTTTTTCAAGCGCCTTTTGACACTGTTCAGCGGCCTTTTTGTTAGCGCCTACCTTAACATAAACCGAGGCCAAACCAACCCTTGCCCTCGGTTCGTTTTCATCTTTTTTCAATACGTCGTTAAAAGAGGCTTTCGCTTCGTCCAACTCGCCTGCGTTCAGATGTTCATACCCTTTATTAACCATTTCCACCGGTGAATCAGGTTTTTTGGAACCTGCCAGCATAAACTGCTCAAGCGCTTTTTTCTCAAGCCCCGCACGTTGATATGTTTCTGCAAGCAAAATTATTTGCTCTAAGTTATCAGGAGAGCGTGCAACACTTTTTTCAAGCTCGGCAATAGCTTTTTTGTAATCGCCAGCCTCTATAACCTCTGCTATGTTTTGGATAGGCGCAGGCTCTTCCATTTTTTTATTTTCCGTCACAATCGCCGTTGCCTGAACGTTATTTTCAGATATGGCTTTCACCTGTTCATCCGGCGCAGGTTCTAAAAGAACCGGTTTAGCAGGAACCTCTGCCACAGTAGGTTCCTCCGGTTGCAGAACGGCAGGTTTAAGGCTTGTCGTTACAGGAGGTTCACTCCCCTTGGTGAAAGTTTCCATCGTTTCAGCGAGCTGTTTTTTGTCAACAAACGCAAGCCCCGTGGCTATAAACAGAGCCACAACAAAAAGTGCCGCTACTATTTTGCCAAAGCGCCCCGAAGAAGGGGAACGGTTTTTCATCGAAACGGCACCATCTTTTATGGCACCTGCGGTAATAACCGGGGAAGGAGAAGGTTTAACGGCCCGTTTAATATCTTTAGGGCGCTGATCCAGCGGCATTGTGCAACTACCATGAACTGTAGCTCCTTCTTCTACGGTTAATAACGGTGATTTGACATTTCCACGCAAACTGCTGTCGGGGTGAAGCGACACCCTGTTTTGGGCATTAACATCTCCTGCGACGCCTCCAAAATTATAGAACTCGCCTGCGTTAATATCACCATGCACATTGCCGGATTTGCCGACAATAAAAACACCCTCGGACTGCACGGTCCCCTCGAATTCGCCATCAAACCTCAAAGCCCCCTTAAAGGAGAGAGTCCCCTTCAGAACAACGCCTTCACCGAAAAAGGAATCGAGCTTGCCAAAATTTAAATCGCTCATCTAAATAAAAAGCTCCCGGATAAACATTAAAACCTGTCAAGCCGCTAGTATACGGCTAATTCCCCCGCAGGAAACCTATAATTTTGGCGATACCCTATAGATTAAGAAAAAGTTCAGATCTCATTTTTCTGGGCGCATGGGTTCCAACAAGGTCGTTCACCATACGCTCGACATCGGCCAAAATCAGGGGAGTGGCCGAAAGACGCGACAGCCGCTCCATTGGGGTTAAAAGGCCTCTCGACATAAGTTTTACCGCTCCCATGGCAGTTCTTAACGCCATCGGGTCCGCCGGGAGGCAGTTGAGACACACAACCCCGCCCTTAAAAGCGTTGAACCCGGCGGTCGCCCCTCTAAGCTGATTATTGCAATCGATACAGTGGGTCATCATTGGTGCAAAACCTATCGAGGCCAAATATTTAAGCTCAAAAAGTCTCAACAAGAGTTTGCCTTGCGGTTTTCCACGATCAACATTTGAATTAAGCGACCGCCAAAGAGAAAGAAGAGCGGAAAATCCGTGTTTGTTAACGTCACGCTCCCTCTGGCACAGGTCAACAAGCTCAGCCGAAACATAGGCAAGGCTTATAGCGTCTAACCCGCTACGCAACGCCATGAACGGCTCAACGATATCAGACGAGTTGAGGCTGTAAAGTTCCGTTTTTTCCTTACCGAAAACAATAAGGCTCACAAACGAAAATGGTTCGAGCCTTCCCATAAACCGGCTTTTGGTACGCAGAGCCCCTTTAGCCACGGCTTTTATTTTTCCGTAGCGTAATGTAAAAAATGTTACAAGTTTATCGGCCTCGCCAAGCCTTATGGACTTACGTGTTAGCGCGGGCGATTCGTATAACGGCATTTACAAACTATTGCTCCATGCACTCCTTTGGCACCACCTGAAAAGAGTAAGGAAAAAATTGTGCGGCGAAACCAACTTACTCTCTCCTGTATCCAAGGTCAGAGAGGCTCCGCTCGTTACCTGTCCATTTTTCCTTTATGGTTACGTGTAACTCTAAAAAAACTTTCACACCCAATATTTTTTCAAGCTCGATTCTGGCGGAGGAACCTATCTTTTTTAACATGCTCCCACCCTTCCCTATCACCATCCCTTTCTGTGATTTGCGCTCAACGTATATCACGGCGGAGATGGCCGTAACGCCGTTATCCCTGTCAACTAACCGCTCGACCAGCACGGCCGTGGAATATGGCAATTCCTGCGATAAAAAAAGAAAAGCTTTTTCGCGAACTATTTCGCCTATAAAAAATTTCTCAGGTTGGTCTGTAATCATATCGGATGGATAAAACATCGGCCCCTTAGGCATACGTTCTTCCACGCACCTAACGAGAGAGTCTACGTTTTCGCCTGTCTTGGCTGAAATGAGAAACACCTCGGCAAAATCTGTAAGGGAGTTTAGTTCCTCAATCAGTTCCAGCAATTGCACTTTTTTCACAAGGTCGATTTTGTTAATAACAAGGAAACATGGAGCCTTGAGTTTTCCAAGCCGTTTTAAGGCATATCGGTCAGCGTCGATATCCGGCCTGTCGGCATCTGTCATAAAAAAAGCAAAATCGCAACCTGCGCCCGCCTCGGTGGAAGCTTCTACCATACGTTTATTAAGCTGTGATTTTTCTTTCATTATGCCGGGCGTATCGATGAACACGATCTGAACTTCAGGCTTTGTCATAACCCCGATAATGCGGTTTCTGGTTGTTTGCGGACGGGGAGATGTAATGGCGACTTTACTGCCAACCAGTTTGTTTACCAAGGTGGATTTCCCCACGTTTGGACGTCCGCAAAGCGTGACGAAGCCTGATTTACCCATTAGCTGGCTAGGAATGAGCCGACTTCAAATGATCGACCTCGGCTTTTAAAAACTCGTAACGAACACGTTGGATAAAAATAAGCATGAACAAAAGCAGAATGGATACGAGACAAACCTGGAACGCCGTGAACATGTCAGGATGCATACCAGAGTCGCGGCTTGTTTTTTCCAAAACAGGATGAATACCGCGCGACCAGAGCTTTACGCTCCAATGGACAAGCGGCACGTCGGCATATCCGACTATCCCCATAACGGCGGCATATTTCGCCCGCATGATCTCGTCGTCAACACGCGTTCGTAAAATGAGATAACCTACAAAAATAAGCCACAGTATGAACGATGTGGTAAGCCTAGGATCCCACGTCCAATACGCTCCCCAGATAGGCTTGCCCCATATCATGCCGGTTAAAAGCATGAGCGTGGCAAAAACTATCCCCACCTCTGCCCCTGCGACTGCAAACCTGTCCCACGCAATATTTTTTGTCCATAAGTAGCCTATAGAACCTGCGAAAGTTACAAAAAACCCGATGTAACAGGCAATCGCTATCGGCACATGGAAATAGAAAATTTTCTGCGGCCAGCCCATCACCCGCTCAAGCGGAGCGTAGCTGAACACCATGTAAACGGAGAGCGCCATCAGTATGGCCGTCAAAATAGAAAGCACGCTCGATATCGCGGATATGTTTTCCCGTATAAACTTCATTTTTTCAGGTTTTCGATATCACGCTCAAGTTTGCCGATTTTTGAGCCAAGATAAAAAACATAGCCACAAAAAACAACCCAGATTATTACGCACGCTGTGACGGTGTAATTCAATTAACT
>JAJRTC010000198.1 GCA_024278445.1 Nitrospirota bacterium | reverse complement strand
CCCTTCGGTTTACGCCGATCTTCTGGGCAAAAAAATTGCCGAGCATAAGGTAAACTGCTGGCTTGTTAACACAGGCTGGACAGGTGGGGCATATGGTATCGGAACCCGGATGAAAATTTCGCATACACGGGCTATGCTGAACGCGGCGTTAGAAGGTAAACTTGATAACGTTGACTACATAACGGACGATATTTTTAACCTGAAAATACCGGTAGATGTGCCTGGCGTACCAGATTCCGTGCTATTTCCCAGAAATACATGGGAGAACGTAGAGGAGTACGACGAGAAGGCAAAAGAGCTTGCTGGCAGGTTCCGTGAAAACTTTAAAAAGTTTGAGGCGCAGGCTTCAGGCGAGATAAAGGCGGCAAGCCCGGTAGGTTAAACTTTTGGTTACCGGTTTAGGCCAGGAGGGCTTTTTTTAACGCTGGCGCTAAAAACTTTGTAACGGTGGGCGTTTATGGCTGAGAACCCGTTTGCCATTTTACGGAACTACCCCGGCTTTTTTTCGTCCCTTTTTGCCGACCTTGAATCCGCAAAATCGTCTATTCGCGCGCAAATGTATTGTGTGGATGAGGGGGCGACGGCGGAGAAGTTCCGTAAAATACTTTCAGAGAAGGCGCAAGCCGGGCTTACCGTTGAAATTATGTACGACTCGGTCGGCTCTATCTTAACGTCGTCATCCTATTTTGACGAAATGGCCAAAGCCGGTATTAAGGTTAAGGAATATCATCCGGTTAATCCTCGACGGGTGCGGGAGGGGACTTATTCTATCAAAAAACTTTTCCGCAGAAATCATCGCAAGCTCATTATTATAGACTCCAATGTCTACTATCTTGGCGGCATGAACATAGGCGACAGGTTTCATGACTGGGAAGACCTGATGGTGAGAGGAGTGGGCGGGCCGGTTTCTGAGCTTGAAAAATCGTTCGACAGGGTTTGGCACAAAACACCACGATGGCCATCACTGCAAAGGTATCATTTGAAAAATGATTCTCCGATCATGGTGTGTGATTGCAGGCCGCAACTTAATAATTATCCGATAAAAAGGCTCTATATCTCTGCGATCAAGAAGGCTAAAAAAAGAATATGGATAGCGCTGGCATATTTCGTACCTCGCAGAAATATCATGAAGGCGCTCTCGCAGGCTGTGAACCGTGGCGTTGACGTGCGGGTTGTAGTGCCGGATGTGTCTGATATCAAACTTGTAGACCTGGCGTCGTGGCCTGTTATAAGACGTCTTGTTAAAAAGGGGGTGCGTGTGTTCCGGTTTGAAAACAGGATGATGCACTCGAAAGTGGCCATAATAGATGATGACTGGATGACCCTTGGCACGGCGAACCTTGACTCTATGAGCTTTTACTGGAACCTTGAGCTGAATCTTGTTGTGCGGGATAAGCAAATAGTGAAAACCGTTGCAGGATATTTTGAAGACTATGAACGTGAGTCGCGTGAAGTCATGCAGGGTGACGCGGAGGCGCGCCCGTTAGCCTTAAGGCTTTTGGGCCGTGCGCTTTATTATTACAGCTGGATACTTTAGCTTCTCTTCCCGCGCAACTGGCCACATGCGGCCATAATGTCCTGCCCTCTGCTGGCTCTGGGTAAAACAATCAGGCCGCGCCCTGAAGCTATTTTCATGAAAGTATCCACTCGCTTTTTTGAAGGGCTTTTGTATTGAGCGCCTGAGGCGCTGTTGTATGGAATCAGGTTTATTTTAACCGGCATATCCGAGCAGAGCTTTGATAACTTTTTTGCGTCGTCGTCAGAATCGTTGATGCCGGCGATAAGTACATATTCAAGCGTTAATAGCCTCCCCTTTGGAAGCGGCCATTTTTTTAGCGCCCAAAAAAGTTCTGCGATAGGATGTTTTTTGTTTATCGGCATGAGTTTATTGCGTGTAGCATCGTCGGCGGCGTTCAGAGAAACCGCCAGTTTTATTTTTGAGAAGTCTTTGGCAAGCAGTAAAATTCCGGGAACTACACCGGCGGTTGACAAGGTTATTTTTCTGGCACCCATAAGCCCGCAGTCAGGTTCCGTTAAAACCTTCAGCGCCTGAAGGACGTTGTCGTAATTATCCAAAGGCTCTCCCATACCCATAAACACTATGTTGGTTACGCGTCCTCCGGGAACAAGTTTACGCGCTTGTATTAGTTGATCCACTATTTCGGCCGTAGATAGCTGGCGCTCAAACCCGCCTTCCCCCGTCATGCAAAAACCACATGCGAGTTTGCATCCCACCTGTGTTGAAACGCATAAAGTGGCCCGGTTCTCCTCCGGCATCCATACGCTCTCGATAGTCTTGCCATCGTGCAGGCGGAACAGAAATTTTATAGAACCGTCGGATGAAACTTTGCGGTCGGCTTCTTCAAGTTCTGTAACGTTAGCCGTGTCGGCAAGACGTTCACGAAAGGTTTTTGAGAGGTTGGTCATTTCGGAAAAATCGGAAATACCACGGTCAAACACCCATTGGCGAATCTGCTTTGCGCGAAAAGGTTTTTCGTTAAGCGACTGAATAAAGCTTATAGTTTCGGCTGATGTCAGCCCCTTGATGTCTGTCTTTTTATTCACTACTAAAAATTCACCTGGGCCCGAATTCCATAAACCAGAATACTCCTGTCTTTTTCTCTTGGCAGGTCGCTATGGAACTGTATGTCTGGCGTGATGGCTATCATCTGGTTTATACGGGCGTTATAATAAACTTCCCACACGGTTTGGCCCTCTTTCATATAACCTGAGAGCCTATCATTCATTTTAAGTTCAGCATAGCCTACCCCGAAAAGATCGTCAGGGCGGCCTAAAAAGCTTGGCGCTATCGTTATACCGCCTGAGTAGATAGCCACGACGTCATTTGCAACAAGATCGTCGCCATGCTCGGACCAGCGGAAAAATATGCCCATACTTTCCGTTATGTATTGGTCGATACTCACGCCGTATACCACGTCGTTTTCCATTCCGCCGTTGCTATTTTTATAGTCGCGGGCGTCTATTGTTGTATATATCCTGTAGTTCCCTTCAAGGTCGCCTATCTGTGGTTTTAAGTTAAGCTCGAAAACCCAGAACTGGTTGTCAGACAGGTCGTCCCACCCGCTATGAGAATAAATCGCCTGTGCCTCCAACCAGTCGAAGGGGGTGACGAGAACCCGCAGTGCGGGGCTGTAATAGTCTTCCAACTCATAACCTACCGTCCCGACAGATCGCACAAGAGCGCCGGAAATAAAATTGACCGTCTGGTCAGCCGCGAAGGCATTTCCGTCATACAACGCGTGGACGTCCATTTTACCGATGTTGACGACGAGGTTCTTGTTAAGGAAAAGCCCTTCAACGTAGACCTGCGACAATTCGAGATGCTGATGTTTCTCTTCTGTTACCGTTGGGTATGGATCGTAGTTAAAAGCCATGGCGGAATTTAAATTATTATTTGTGCCTTCACCCTCGCCAGATTGCAAAACAACTACGAGATAGTATTTTTCGTTATGGTTGTATACCATCTCAACGTCCAGCAGATACGAGGCGTCGGTCTGGTCTTCCGCCAAAGGTTCGGAATCGGAATTGGCTCCGGCAGTGGCCTGAATAACAGAGGTCACGCTTCCTGAAAACTCAAAGCCGCTAACCACCTGATCTATTCCTTCTCCTGCGTTCTCTTCAAGAAGCATGTCCATGCCTGTGGCGCTTTCGGCTTGCGGAGCAAGTAAGGATATTGTGGTAACAATCGCGATCAGGTAACCCCGAAAACAACTTTTCATTATTTTTATCTCTCCTTTCTTCGTCGTATACTATCAGGAATTCTATTTACCTCCGGGCCCAAAAACGTATTGGATCGCTGTCCTGAAGGCAAAATCATCCGTTGCGCCCGTAAGTGGGAACCCAGCGCCCAAGCTGATTGTGAGAGCCTTGCTTACGGCGATGTCCAGATTCGGGACTATGGTATGGTTTTGCCGTTTGGAGAAGGCTAAATCTTCCGCCTCCCCCATGGAACCGTGAAACTCCAGCCCGAACCCAACCCTGTTCGAGATACTCATCAATATCGCGTTGGCGTAACCATATGTCCACCCGCCAAGCTCTCCCGGCCCTGCGATATCTTTTACAAGCATGGGGCCGAGGACAATGGAGAAACTCTCAAAGTTTTTCTCGAAGATAAACCGGAACTCAGCGGTATCCGCCATACCCGTCTCACCGTATGCGGTGACCTTGTTGCTCATCGCTTTGGCAAGCTCGATGTTAAGCCGGAAATCGACAAATTGTTTCCCTTTCTCGGAAAACGTGAAGTTGAACTCCGTCTTAAGGGCGGAAACTTCGTTAATTCCCGGATTCCCGTCGCTTGCGGGGGCGTAGTCGTAGTCTATATAGAACGACTGTAGCCAGTGTTTTGTAAGTGTACGTTCAACTTCCACTTCGTGCAGGGTCGGGTTTCCGCTTTCGTATCCTGCTTTCGGGCCTGATATACGGTCAAAGGTGTAGGTTACCTGTGTTGCTCCTACTTCCGGTATGTCGTAGGTGTAGAGCTTTAAGTGCCTTGCCTCAGCCATGTTAGTAGTAAAAAACAATGCCAAAGCCAGCGTATAACCAAAACTCCTTTTGAAAAATTTAATCACCTTGTTTGCTCCAGTAAATAGAAATTTATATCTTTCGGGCTTGATTTTGTCCTGAAAGCCCAATATGTTAGCGAGCATTATAGCCATGTTTCGATGAATTGTGAATGTCATTTTCATTAAGACGTCTTTTGGGAACCCTGTTTTTTTGTACGTTTCCCAGCATATGAGCTTTAACGTCGTTTACGTTCCAGCCCAACGACTCGGTGAAAGTCTCCGTATCCAGTATCTCTGCTATTGCCGCCCAGAGATGGAAGTGTTCGTCTGTAAAAATGGGGATTTTACCTGATTTTATTGATTTTGCGAAAAATTCACGTGCTTCAAACGGTGCGTATGGCGCAAATTCGTTCAGGCCTTGCGATTTTCCCGTGGCGATGGCGGTTTCCTTTTCGTACCATCGTTTTGCTTTTTCGTATGCTGTCATGTTAAGTCTCTTTATATGGGCTATGCAATGTTGTAGCACGGTAAGAATATTTATTAAAGCTGACCTGCTCGAAAAGTTTGACATGTTAAAGATGGGGCTTTTGGGGCATTTGGTTGCCGGTATGGTTGTGCATATGTTAGCTTGGGGCAGGGAGGTATCTGTTATGGAGGCAATTCAATATATCGCGGTGGCCATGGGGTTGGCCTGGGCGTCTGGCGTAAACCTTTATGCGACGGTGGCCGTTTTGGGGATTATGGGGAGTGGCGGGCATCTGGAACTTCCACCTGAGCTACAGGTTCTATCGTCATCAAATGTTATTACCGTGGCCTCCTTTATGTATATCGTGGAGTTTTTTGCAGACAAAATACCGGGAGTCGATTCCGTATGGGACGCGATTCACAGTTTTATAAGGATACCCGCAGGCGCGATCCTCGCCGCAGGAGCTGTGGGTACCGTTAGCGAGGAAGCCCAACTTGTGGCGTTTTTGTTGGGAGGCACCGTTGCCGCTTCATCCCACGGGACGAAAGCGATTGTTCGTCTTACCGCCAACATTTCACCTGAGCCGGTTACTAACTGGACATTATCGGTTGGCGAAGATATTGCCGCTATGGTTGCCTTGTGGGCCGCTTTTAATCATCCATATCTTGCGTTGGCGTTTGTCTCCCTGTTTTTCGCTTTCTCACTCTGGCTTATACCCAGGTTGTGGGGTGTATTGAAGATTGCCACAGGAAAAGTCCGTGCGTTTTTCTCACGATCAGGTTTTACGCCTGATCGATAATAACCCCGTGCCGACTTGATAAATAGCAAAACCGGTGTAGCGGCTTTACCCCCGTGTGTGGAGGGCCATCAGGGCGTTTGTCTGGCTTAGCCCAAGAAGCTTTTTATCTTCTGCGCGGTTCGCGTTCTTTTGCTTCGTTAACGCGTAAGCTACGTTCGCCATAGTCTTGTCCGTTCAGCGCACTAATAGCTGTGTCGGCGTTGTCCGGGTCCATCTCAACAAAACCGAAACCTCGGAACCTGCCGGTTTCGCGGTCGTTTATCAGCTTTACCGAATGTACCTCACCATGTTTCCCAAACAGCTCGTTGATTTCATCTTCGGTAGCGCTGTAAGGCAGGTTGCCAACATAAATCGTCTTCATTCTTTTCTCCTGACTGGGTTATTAGGCTTTTTCCCCCTCACGCACAATTTGCTTCAGAGCGTCTTACGGGAAGCTGTGAGTTGATGAGCATGGCGGGTTAGGATGCTGGATAATTCTGAATAATTACTCAATGGTCATATATCTAAATAGATTTTCGTCACTACTTATACCACATTGTAACATTATAATCACAACTATTTTATTTTACCCGTTTGGGAAGGGAGGGAGGTAGGGGCAAAGTCGCCCATAAAAAAACCGCGCCACCTGAAAACAGATGACGCGGTTCTTAAAATTAAGCTGGTTCGGATCAGGCTTAGTACATACCGCCCATGCCACCCATACCACCCATACCGCCCATGCCACCCATGTCGGGGGCACCACCGCCGGCTGGTTTTTCTTCCGGTATCTCACATATCATCGCCTCTGTGGTAAGAAGCAGAGATGCGATGGAAGCGGCGTTTTGAAGTGCCGTGCGTGTAACCTTGGTCGGGTCGATAATACCGGTTTCGACCATGTCTACATACTTGCCGGTTGCCGCATTCAGGCCATAGTTTTGCTTGCCCTTCTTTACGTCCTGAACAACGATGGAGCCTTCAAACCCTGCGTTGTTAACTATCTGGCGAATCGGCTCTTCTAACGTGCGACGGATGATGTCCACACCGATTCTCTGGTCGTCGTTAGGTGTCTCAATCTTGTCAAGAGCGTTGATACAGCGGAGAAACGCAACGCCGCCACCAGGGACGATGCCCTCTTCAACAGCCGCACGGGTTGCGTGCAGGGCGTCTTCAACACGCGCTTTTTTCTCTTTCATCTCGGTTTCGGTGGCCGCACCGACGTTAATTACCGCAACGCCGCCAACGAGTTTGGCCAAACGTTCCTGAAGCTTCTCGCGGTCGTAGTCAGAGGTTGTTTCCTCTACCTGGTTCCTGATCTGCTTGACGCGGCCTTCGATATCTTTGCCTTTGCCTTTACCTTCGACGATGGTCGTGTTTTCCTTGTCGATGGTGATGCGCTTGGCCTGGCCTAAGTCTTCAATGCCGATGGT
>JAJRTC010000197.1 GCA_024278445.1 Nitrospirota bacterium | reverse complement strand
TAATAAACCTGAAATTTAAAGAGATAAAGGATGAATCACCTGACGAGTTCTTTCAGTTCCTAAAAAAATTGAAGTGTTCAAAAAACAGGCCCGTAAATGGAGGTTGGCAAAAGAGAGGCTTAACATATCGGAGCTTATCGAAAAAATATTGGGGGACACAGGTTACGGAGCCGTAACGCTTGCACGCGATCAGGGCGAACAAAAGCTGGCAAACCTGTTTAAGCTCATTGAGCTATCCCGTGCTTTTGAATCTGGCTCAGGCGGATTTAAAAATTTTGTTTCCCTGCTAAAAAAGATGGAGATAAGCGCGCCAACAGAAGCACTGGCCGACATAACCGGTGGTGATGAGAATACCGTAAAAATCATGACGGCCCACCAGAGTAAAGGTTTGGAGTTTCCGGTTGTCATAATAGCCGACGCAGGGGCGAAGGAACCACAAACCGGAGGCCACGCAATGTTTCACCAGAAAACTGGCATGGGGCTAAAATATCACGATGTAAAAACCGGCGAATCGTATCCGGGCCTTTTCTACAGCAGGGCTAAAGACACCAGAAAAACTGCCGAGGAAGAAGAATTAAAACGCTTGCTTTACGTTGCCATGACCCGCGCACGAGACAGGCTCGTATTAAGCGGTTCGGGCAGTGGAACCTGGGCCAGGTGGATCGACGGCATAACCGCAAGTGAACATTTTAATATCGACCTTGCAACCTATCGCGAGTTCCCGTCTATTAAATCGCCACAAACTAAAACAACTCCAGAGGTGGCCAAAAAAATATTAATAGATAAACCGTCAATCGTCACGAAGGAAGTTAAAAAGCAGAAACAACACACTCCTTCACTATCGTTATCGGTTACGGAGCTGGCTTCTTTTCGCCAATGCCCGAAGCTTTACTATTACCAGTCTGTAATGGAAATATCAGCAAAATCCCCTTCGCCACCTGGCACCGGCAGGGGAATTAGAAGCCACACAGCCTTAGGAAGCCAAGTCCACGCTTTTCTTGAAAAAATACCACTGGGAGAAGGTAGCGTAGACAGGCACATCGTTGACGGTGTGGAAAAAGAATTTTACAATTTTTCATCTGGCGACAGAAAAAAAATAGCGGATAACATAAAATGTGTGTTCTTAAAAGCACCACTCCGCACACTTGCCAAACCCACAGAGATAAAAATAATGCGGGAGACATCACTTATCATCAAACTCTCCGAGCCAAATTTTTCTCTTCTTGCACGGGGAACCACAGACATACTTTGGATAGAAGGAAAAAACGTAACCCTCGTTGATTATAAATATTCAGAAAAGCCCAATCATGAGGCACGATATTTTTTTCAGCTTAAGCTATATGCCTTAGGGCTTATGCTAAGCTCTGATGAAGTAGAGACAATAGAAACATCTATAGTCTATTTAAAAGAGCGGAAAAACCCAGCTTCCTTCATGACGATCATGAAGATGGACATAGCCGATATAAGAAAACAGACCGTGGCGGTGGCAAAACATATTGCAAAACTTTTGGGAAAACCGGAAAAAGACTGGCCCACGATAGACGCCTCCCTTTGTGAGAGTTACCATTGTCCGTTTAGAAGCAAATGCCACTTAAACAACAAACGTGGCTGACCCGGAGAGATAAAAAAACTGCCTCTACTTGCATTTACAGAATGGAAAAAGAGGTTACGAATTGGCCTTGCAACATCCGAAGCTTATCTGAAATTACGGCGACACAGGTCTACTTGGCGTCATTGCGAGGAGGCTATAAGCCGACGCGGCAATCTCGTGTAAAACAATGTGACAGACGCAAACCATCTTATCTTCCAACGGGATCGCCACGGTCGCAAAAAGGCTCCCTCGCTATTGACAGCTGTAAAGGTTTTTAAAGACCTGAAGCCGCGAGTCTGTTAACGCAAATCCTGATTTTCACACTTTACTACTCTAAACGGCCACGTCCAGCACTTTACTTTTTCCCATATCTATATCGCCGCCACCGAACACCTTTTCAGCCATGTCGGCATTTTTGCCTTTCCCCACGACGAGCATATCTTCAGGAGATTTTTTGGTTGAACCACCGCGCTGTGCCTCGAAAGCCTCTTTGGCGGAAAGTCCTGCATCTCCACCATCAAACTTCGCCCCCAGAAAATATTCGCCATTCGCTACATTCGGTTTGCCGCTTGCCTGACCGCCGGAAGTTGAACCAAATACCGGTACTTCCTGCGGTTTGCCATCACCCTGCCCCATCAACACAGGCTCTTTGGAAGCATTATCAGGGTCAATAAGGTATTGGTTATACTGCTCATGGATGTTTGCCATGTTCTCCTGGAATGCGACCTGGCTCGTTACGGAAACAAACTTGCTGGCGGCAAAATCATATGGCTCGCGCGAGAAACCTATGCGCGGCCTGCCGTATGAATCATATTGCTGTGTAAAGTGAATCTGGCGATTATTGACCTGCCGCCCTTCTTCCTGAGTTACGATTACGTCAGATCGCTTGTCCGGCGTAGAGTCTATCTCCATATTTACATCATAACCACGGGACGTACCTTGCCACGCCTGCATGTCCAGCCGTGCCGTGAGCCCGTTTATGCCAAGCTCCCCGCTGGCGATATTTTTACCGGATCCGACATCGGCCCCCATAAGAGGAGGCGGAGCCTGTTCAGGCGCCTTACCGCCAGAGCCTAAAGGTTTAAATTCGGGCGCAGTAAGTTTGAAATCTACCCGCTTGTGCGGTTTAGGTATAAAGATCGCCCCTTCGGCGATAGACGTGCTTACCTTGTATTTTCTTGATGCCAACCCAAGCCGTTGTGCGCTTTGCCCCGTTACGAGCTTGTTATTGGCAAGCCCCATGCTCTTCATTGTTATTCCTCCAACATCCTTGTTGAACACGCCGCGCGGCTTCGACCACACGGAAGCGGCTCGTTTTTTCCTTGAGCCTCACATGAAACTTCCGTCATGAAAGGTTCATGGTTTCTTTACGGAACAACCAGAAGAATCTTTAGCGAAAGATTGGAAATAAGCTAAAGGGAGCCTCTGAAAATTGCTTTCATGGCGAAAACGAGCGAAGTCGTACCATGCGTTGCCGCCTTGGCCAGATTGTCCTTAACGTAGCGATTGCACTATGCTTGCGGGAATCTGCCCAAGTCGGCTTCGCTTGGCACGATTACAGCCGTTTATAGCCGAAATGAATTTTTAGAGGATCCCTAAAGAGCTATTCTTTCAGGTATTTTAAGAAGGGATTATCTTGCGACATTACCATCATATTTCGATCAACAAGGGAATTTCTATATGCCTCTAACGACCTTATAAAGGCATAGAACTCAGGATCCTTGCCAAAAGATTCGGCTGTAATCCTGATAGAATCGGCATCACCTAAACCTTTTATCTCCTGTTGTTTTTTCTTGGCCTCGGCAAGTATTATGGTGCGTTCCTTGTCTGTCCCTGCGCGTATCTTTTGCGCTTCTTCCTTACCTTCGGCACGGAACTGGGTCGCTATCCGTTTGCGCTCCTCTCGCATCCGCGAGAAAACCGCCTCCTGGTTTTTAGCCGGTAAGTCGCCACGCTTCAAACGGACGTCAACAACCTCGATTCCCATGTTAAGCTCGCCCGCCTTTATGTTGGAGCGCATAGTGACATCTCTCATCAGCTCTCGTCTGTTTAAAGAAACGATTTCCGCCAAGGTATATGCGCCAAAGTCCTGACGCAGTTCAGAATAGATGATGTCTCGTAACCTGTCTTTTGCCACGGCCTCGGTTTTGACGCGCCGGTAAAAATCTTCAGGGTTAATTATTCTCCATTTGGCGTAGTTATCTACCACCAAAGTACGTTTATCTTTAGTCACGATTTCAGTTGGCTGAACGTCGTGGTCCAGCAACCTGTTATCATAAAGAAGCACCCGCTGGATGAATGGCATTTTAAAATAAAGGCCCGGCTCTTTTATGGAACGCATAAACTTGCCAAACTCAACTACAACCGCCTGCTGGTTTTGGTAAACGATAAACAGAGAGGCTTGCGCC
>JAJRTC010000196.1 GCA_024278445.1 Nitrospirota bacterium | reverse complement strand
CCGGCTGTTGAGTTTTTGCCCTTGTGGCAGATCATTCCGCTTCCTTTATGTTTGCACTTTTCAGGTGCAAGCCTGGCAAGAACGCTAACCGTAAAAGTTATAGCCGTAGGTTCGTTAAACGAGGTTATGATGCCGTCATACACGGCGTTGCTCTTCATGTTATCAAGGACGCAATGGGCGCCTGAGGGTATGTCGTGCCTCATTCCCTCATGATCCATCATGGCGTGGGCGTTGCCTGGTGTGTATAGTAATAACGCTAAAAACAATAAGTTGCGCACAGTTTTTTTTGGTGGAACCCCGTGTCTGATTAACAAAGTCTGCCACATTTTAAAGCAATACGGGGGCGCTGTAAAGTAGGGCGAGTTTCGGGGGAAAGGCTATTTCCATTTGTAACCGCAAGTTTCGATATTATCCTGAAACCATGGATAGTGGTGGCATATCACTGGTTTTTGTTCGGGGCGGTCGTTAAGCGAGCATTTTTTGTCGGCAGTCAACTTGTCGCAGGGGATATTAAGCTCAAGGCAGGCGGTGTCTGTTTCTTCGTTAACGTAAGAGATTTCTATTCCCCGGAAGGAATAGTAGGCCCGTGCCTCATCCAGTGACCCGTGTTGCGACATAAGGTTGCTCAAAACGCTTGTGATGCGAATCGACTCGCAACACCCGCCGCACATCACACACTCGCCTGAGCGTTTCATTTTTTTTCCACTACTTGTAGCAGTTCGTCAAAATTGTCTATGAGCCTGTCTACACCGGCTTTTTCCAACTCTTCCACACTTCTGAAACCGTATGTTACGCCAACAGTGTAAGCCCCCGCGTTTTTCCCCGCCATTACGTCTACTGACCCATCCCCCACAAAAAGAAGCCGTGAGGGGGAAGCGCCATGTTTTTCTGCGACCTTTAAGAGGGCTGCGGGGTCAGGCTTTTTTACAGGGAGTGAATCGCCCCCGTAAACCTGATCGCCGAACATCGGCTCAAGGCCCAGTCTTTTGACGATCTCTTTCGTATAACGTTCAGGCTTGTTTGACACGACTCCCATGCCATATTTTTCACTGAACGTTTCAAGTGTGTCCATAACTCCCGGATAGAGCTTTGTGTGTATCAAAAGGCGTTCCCAATAGATGCTTCTGAAAAGCTCAAGAACTTCCTGCTCGCGTTCCGGGTGCCCTGCCTTTGCAACCGCTTTTTGTACAAGAGGAACAATTCCGTTGCCAACGTAGGAGGATATTGTCTCCATAGAGAGCGAAGCGTAACCTACCTCGTTAAAGGTGAGGTTCAAAGACTCGGCTATATCCCTCTTGGAGTCTATGAGCGTTCCATCGAGGTCGAACGCAATTACGTCTACGTTAAAGCGGGTCATGTTCTGCGATGGTACTTAAATAGCCAGATCCCAGTGGAACATGACCTTGTGTTGCTCGCCGAACTTGTCTCCGTCCGCCTGCGTTCTGGAGGCGGAACCTGACATGTCGTATTGTATTTCAAGCCCCAGCTTCATGTTCATTGTCGGCTGAATTCCAAGGCGCCACTGGATCATGCCAACATCCATGCTATCTACCTTGGTTGTAACCCCGTCAAGCGTTCTTGAATATGGATCTGTCGACGACGAGCCATATGATATGCCGGTTTCAAACCATGAGTTTATAAACCATATTACGGATGCCGAGATTCCAAGCCGTTGCAGGTCTTCCTGCGCAAGGGTGTGCGACACTCCGGCGGAATCGAGAGCCGTCCGGTCGTTTACCTTGTATTTTGTGTTGTCAAGCGTGAGATCGACTTCAAAGCGTGGATGGCTATACCTCGCCGATATCAGGAATTCGTCGGTCTGCTCATCTACGTTGCGAATGTCTCCGGGGAAAACGAGTGTTTCACCGGAGGATAATCTGGCCGTATGGTTAACGGCTCCGGTTTCGTTGCTCCAATAACGTGCGGATATGGCA
The DNA here is from genome assembly GCA_024278445.1 of Nitrospirota bacterium. Classification (GTDB taxonomy): domain Bacteria; phylum Nitrospinota_A; class UBA7883; order UBA7883; family JAJRTC01; genus JAJRTC01. The sequence goes on along the minus strand of JAJRTC010000196.1, from coordinate 3,013 downwards.
AATTTGCCAAGGTCTAGGCGACCCATCATGGTGTAGGCGAACTTGTTATCGTCTTCACCTTCATTCGTTATCCTGTTGCCGGTGTATACGGCAAGTTCGTAGGTGAGCTTTTCATATCCCGGTCTGCCGTAGAAACGGACACCCGTGTCGTTATGAGGGGAGTTCATCCCTATCTCTTGCGCGTTCAAGTTGTATGGACTTCCATAAAACGCGACCAGTGGCGAGGCAAACCATTCTCGCCCTGCGCCTACGACATCGTAATCAACAACTTTTAAAACACCAACATCCACGTTCATGGTTCCGGGGCCAAAAAAGTTTACGAACCTTAAATTAGCCTGTTCAACTTCCTCTTGTCCCCATGCCAGCGATATCCAATATGCTATGTTCGGCCCGGCTGATCCGCCAACGTCTAAGGTAGCGGAGTTACCGTTTACACAACAAAAATATTTGTCTGTCCGTTCATCTTTTTCTGGCCCGTTGCCAGACTGCATGGCGGTAAGGCCGCCTTCCAGCATTATGGAAATGGGTGGATTGGCAAGGCCGATGTCCATGAAGAGGTTCTTGACCGGCGATAACTTTCCTGTTTCGCCTCCATCTTCCTGGCCGGGGGGTTGATATCCGTTCATTTTGAATTTCATGCCAAAGTCGTTAAGTCTCGGCCATGAGCTGTGGCAGAGTGTACATGGGGCTTCATATTTTTTGGCAAAGGCCGGAATGGCCAGTGCCAGTTCCGGCGCAAAAATGGCCACAGTGACAATTAACGAAAAAACAATTCTTATCATGAATATACCCTGTATTTTAAATAATTATATGATGAGGAAACGTACCATGCTGGGAACTTGCGCGTCAAGAATGGTGTTATTTCCCGTTGTGGAATGGTGTTTGGCGTGATAGTTTAGCTGGTCAGCATTTAGTTTAGGTGTCGGGATGTGGCTCAGCCTGGTAGAGCACTCGCTTCGGGAGCGAGGGGTCGGAGGTTCAAATCCTCTCATCCCGACCATACTTTCAACCTATATCTCGGGTCGCTCAAATTCACGTTGCAAACAGCCCGTACCCCCCGAAAAATGCTGAAGTTTCTCACCAGTGTCGGCCACACTCTACATTAGGGCATATTAGCTCACTGCTCTAGTTGGTTTTAGACACAAAAAGCCACCTTATTATGGATCCCAATACTTCACTTTTTCCGGAAAACAAGTTGCCTACAGTGTCTTTGTCAACCAACGTAAATCGTCGGGAAATTATTATAAGTATGGCCAAACTGGCCAAAAACCACGATATTCTAAAAATGAGTTCAGGCCCCAAAATCGCCTGGACAAGACTAAAAATAGTTATAAATGTAAACAGTATAACAATTTTGGTGTGTGCTACTTTATAGTGCCGTTGTCCATTGATGTGAAGTAGCTGATAGGTTAGATAAGAGATTGCAGTGCCTATGGCAGCCCCAATCGGACCGATGAGCGTAAGAAGCAATAGTGATATCCCAATATTGATTGTTAGCATAATTGCGTCATATGTAACCATCACGTGAAGCCTTTTTTGCTGACGGAACAATGCTCCATATAGCATAACGAAAATCTGCCCGGGGATTCCGATGCAGAGGATTATAATAAACGCTGTGGCCTCATGATACGCTTCGCCAAGAATATAGAGGGCAACTTCCGGGAGTATTGTAACTGCAAAAAAAATGAGACCTGCCCACAAGACGGTTGTTGTTGGAACTATCGTGTTCAGGTATTTCTCATCATATGATTTATCGAGAATCTTATTCTGTATTAGCTTCGGCAGTGTAATGGTGGCAATGGGAAGAGTAAGGGCCATGGCGGCCATCATTATTTGGTAAGAGATATGAAACAATCCCACCTCGGTTTGGGAAAAAAAAACACTCAGAAAAATCTGATCGCTCCATTCCGATAGATAGTGAATAAGGTATTGTGGTGCCAAGGGCCAAGAATATGCGAGTGTTTGCAATATGGTGGCCGAATTTGGCTTAATTGGCCAAGATGTATTTCTGAAAAGTTCATATAGCCACACGGAACCCCACAAAACTGCACTGATAAAAGCGGTTCCGATCACAATCCATTCAACTCGCCAAGATACGCCAAGGGTATATAGAATAGAGTAGAAACAGACAGTCGCTCCACTCACCAGCACGATCATAAAGGACAACGTAAGCATTTTGGATGTTGTTTGTAGGGTTGCCTGTGTATCTAAAGATACCCATAGACTGAAGATCATGAGTGGTAGCGCTAGCCAAACATTCTCCCCCAGCTTAAAAAATAGATGCAACAGGTCAAATGGCTGAGTTATCAGGATAAAATAAATAATGGTGGCACAACAAATGAGGAGGGGAATTCGACTTCCCCACGTTTCACTTAAATCCCCATTTTGGGCAAATTCTTCGGTACCGAATCTAATAAATGGTTCTCGTGTCCATGTGATCAACATGACCAGAAAGTATGCCGCCGCCGAAATAAGCGCCCATTCCCCTAATTTATGTGGTCCCAGCAAGCGTGCAAGGAGCCATACACTAAATGCCCCCAGTGCCAGATTTACAATGCGGGATCCTAATAAGGCAAAAAAATGTTTAATATTTCGGTTCATTGTTTAAGGGTTTGTGTAAACGGGCTAACCATAGCATCCGGCGTTTTTCTGGGATAATAAAGTTAAATGAAGAGCTGAAATCTGAAATATCTAGTTTTCGGCTAAAAATAAATTTGCGGATAAAGTTGATTGTCATTGGAAAAGCAGGAGAATAAAACCCCTCATACGATGTGTCTATGGTTGTAAAACCGGCATGGTCAGCTATTTTAAGAAAGTTTTTAAGCGAGTGCAACCTGCCATAATGGCGGCGTGGGAGACGTGAGGCATACCCTTCATCGTTAGCTTCGAGAACCAGCCAACACCCGCCCGGCTTGAGAACTCGATACATTTCCATTGTATGATAGCTTAACTGCTCTTCGTTGAAGTGTCCAATAACCATAGTGTCCAGCGCAAGATCAAACTTCAGGTTTTG
>JAJRTC010000195.1 GCA_024278445.1 Nitrospirota bacterium | reverse complement strand
CTTGCCAACATGGTGCGTGAGTTTAACATCATGGATTACTCAAGAGAGTACGTTAGCGGCAGGGAAGTCGTATCGTTGATAATCACTGACCCGCTTTTGGTTGAAATGCTTTTTCTGCCGCTCATGTATTACGGTTCCTCTGAGGAGGACGACATGGAGTTTGGCCAGTTTGTGGTTATGTTCAGGAGTATTTTTTTAGAAGGCTTCGCAAGGCCGGAAGGTGGTGTGCGACAGCTTATCAAACAGCTGATTCGGCGTATAAAAGATGGTGGTGGGAAAATCAGGCTGAAAACCGGTGTGGCGAAGGTCGTGATGGATAAAGAAGAGGTGACAGGAGTGGTTTTGGATGACGGGGAAGAAATAGAATGTGGCTCCGTCATATCGTCTGTGGGGCTTCCCGAAACGGCTGGCATATGCCCTGAGTCCGCTTCTGACGCAAGCCCCGGCAAACTCTCCTTCATGGAGTCGATTAACATTCTTGGAAATCCGCGTGATGAAATAGGCGAGGGGGCCTCTATCGTATTTTTTAATAAAAACGAGAAATTTACCTATCGAAACCCTGATGAACCTATTGATCTTGATAGCGGGGTGATATGCTATCCTAACAATTTCCGCTATGAAAAACCGGCTATGTCGGGAATGATCCGCATAACGCATATGGCCGATCACAGGTTCTGGCTGTCGGCGGATGAGGTGGCGTATACTGAAAATAAAAAATTGTGGCATAAACGTTCCATTGACGCCGTAAAATATATTGCGCCCGATCTCGGTGGTGACATGGTGTTCACAGACGTGTTTACGCCGAAGACGATACGTGATTTTACAGGACATGTAAACGGAACGGTTTACGGGTCGCCAGACAAGCTCAAGACTGGCAGAACCCCTGTTGACGGGCTTTATGTCTGTGGGACGGATCAGGGCTTTTTGGGCATAGTAGGCTCTATGATAAGCGGTGTGATGGTTGCAAATGATGTTATGAAATCGATACAAGGGTAAATAGTTAAATGGCTGTTCGTGGGTTGGCTGGTATTAAAAGTGAATATGACTGCATAGTAATCGGTGCGGGGTTAGGTGGCTTAACGTGCGCTAATCGCCTTGCAAAGGCTGATCGATCCGTTTTACTTTTAGAGCAACACATTCAGCTAGGCGGGCTTGCGACATGGTTTCGCCGCAAGGAACATATATTCGACGTGGCCTTGCACGGATTCCCCGTAGGGATGATAAAAACCTGCCGGAAATACTGGAACAAGGATATTGCCGACCGTATAGTCCAGCTCAAGGGAATAAGGTTTGATAACCCTCAGTTCAAGTTTGAAACCACCTATGACAAGGAAGACTTTATACGGATACTCGTTGAACGTATGGAAGTCGATTTCGATACGGTAACCCGCTTTTTTGACGCTACCCGCAAGATGAATTTTTATGACGACGACGGAAAAACCACGCGGGAGTTTTTAGAAGAATTTTTTCCGGGACGAACGGATGTCGTGCGGCTTTTAATGGAGCCTATAACATACGCCAACGGCTCTACTCTGGACGACCCTGCCATAACTTATGGAATCGTGTTTGCAAACTTCATGAGTAAGGGTGTTTACACTTTTAAGGGTGGCACCGACCTGTTTATTTCCATGATGGAAGATGAACTTGCGAAAAACGGCGTTGATGTTCGCGCGAAGGTTTTGGTCGAAAAAGTTGTTTTCGAGAATGGTAAAACTGCCGGCGTCATGGCAAATGGCAAATTTATTAGCGCCAAATCGGTCGTCTCAAACGGAAACCTCAGAACAACCGTTCTTAACATGAGTGATAACGGCGCGATCTCTAAGGAATTCAGAAAAAAGGCAGAAAGGGTTAGGGTAAACAACAGTTCATGCCAGGTTTATATCGGGCTAAAAAAAGGGGAGAAGATAGATTATATTGGCGACCTTTTATTTACCTCGACGGCGAAGGAGTTTGACGCGGGGCTTATGCTTTCCAAAAACGTTACCAGCAGAACTTTTTCGGTTTATTACCCCGATATGCGCCCCGGACATGACAGGTATGCGATAGTCTCTTCATCCAACGCAAGTTACGACGACTGGGGCAACCTTAGCGAGGAGCAGTATCAGAAAGACAAGGACTATCTTGCCGAAGATACCCTCAAAGCGCTGGAGAAATATGTTCCCGATATAAGGAAAAAGATAGACCATTTGGAAGTCGCCACGCCCAGAACGTTTAAACGTTACACCCTGCATGAAGGCGGCTCTTCGTTCGGCACAAAATTCGAGGGGCTTGAGATAAGCCAGAACCTGAGTCGGGAAGCCCCTGGCTTTTTTCATACAGGGTCTGTTGCCATTATCATGTCCGGCTGGTTGGGCGCCGCCAACTATGGCGTTATTGTCGCCAACGAAGTCGATAAATATCTCGGAGTATAGAAAATGGATTTTTCCGGGCAAAATATTATCGTAACCGGTGGCACGCGGGGGATTGGCCGGGCCGTTTCAGAAGCGTTTCTTCGTGCTGGTGCAAATGTTGTTGCACTGTATGCGGGTAACGAGCAACGCGCTGAAGAATTCTGCACAGCCAATAAAGAATATGCTGACAGGGTCGAAACCCGAAAGGTCAACGTGGCAGACTATGCCGAGGTGGAAAATTTTTATAAATGGTTTGACGAAAAACATGGTGAACTTCACGTTCTCGTAAGTAACGCAGGTATCAGGCGTGATTCCGTTGTCGGTATGATGGCCGAGGATGATTGGCGGGCTGTGATAGACATAAACCTTACCGGCACATATAACATGTCCAAGATGGCGGTAAAGGCGATGATGCGTAAAAGGTATGGCAGGATAATCGTTATTACAAGTCCTATAGGTACGCATGGAATGGCCGGGCAGGCTAACTATTCAGCCACCAAGGCCGGGCAGGTGGGCTTTGCAAAGTCCCTGGCTAAAGAGGTGGCAAGTCGAAAAATAACGGTTAACTGCGTGTCGCCTGGGTTCATAGATACCGATTTTATCTCCGACCTGTCGGATGATATGGCAAAGGAATATAAAAAGTCTGTGCCGATGAAAAGATTCGGGACGGCTGATGAGGTGGCAGATTCTGTTATCTTCCTTGCGGGCGACGGCGCAACATATATAACCGGAGCCGTTCTGGAAGTCACCGGCGGGTTTTAGTTTATAAAAATGCGCAAACTGAGATACGATCTAAAACTCCTCCCCCTGGGGAGGATTGAGGTGGGGGTGAAAAAACAAAAATACACCCTCCCCTTAATCCCCTCCCGTCGAGGGAGGTGAGCGTGTTGCAATATAGTTTGATATTGATTGGATGACTAAATCTCAGCTTGTACGTTTAATCGGAGATGAAAGATGGCGAGTAAGTTCCTTTCGAAAATTCTGGTAGAGCTCTACTCTCGTTTACCGTCGCTCTCTCACCGTTCAGGCGCATCTGTCGACCCGTTGAAATTCGACGATACACCTTGGGCGCCGATGGTAAAACCGCTATCTGAATCGAAACTTGCGCTGGTAACCACGGCAGGAGTTCATCTTGCGTCCGACAAGCCGTTTAACATGGATGATACGGCGGGTGACCCTACGTTTCGTGTCGTACCGTCAAATGCCGATATGGGCGACATTACCATTACACATAGCTATTACAATCATGCAGACGCAGATAAAGACATAAACATCGTTTTCCCTATCGAACGGATAAAAGAATTTGTGACGGAGGGGAGAATCGGTTCACTTGCGGAGAATTTTTACGGTTTCATGGGGCATATTGAAGAAAAATATGTAGACAGCCTTGTGAACGATCATGCCGTAAAGGTTCTTGAGATGATGCAAGCCGATGGAGTGGAGGTCGCTCTTCTAACTCCTGGCTGAGGCCTCTGTGTTCGGTCCGTGGGGCTGATTCAAAGGGTTTTGGAGGCAGGCGGAATAGCTACCGTCGGCGTTTCCATAGTACGAAAATTTACAGAGGAGGTGCGTCCGCCTCGTGCCATATTTTTAAAATGGCCGTATGGACATCCATTGGGGGAGCCTTTTAATGTAAAACAGCAACGGGCCGTGATGGAGCGTGCTTTTGAAACGCTTGAGAGGGCCGAAACTCCCGGCCTGATCGTTGACCTGCCATACAGGTGGCGCAAGGAAACTTACTGAAACTCATAAGCCTTGCCGTATCTTTGATATGATACAATCCACTTTTTAAATTTTGGCAAGACAATGAACAATACAGATATTTTAGCAACCATACCTCATAGGGCACCGTTTTTGTTTGTAGACAGGGTGCTTGATTTGGATGAGAGAAAAATCAGGGCCGAAAAATATTTGTCACCCGATCTCGATTTTTTTAAAGGACATTACCCTGATTTTCCCATCATGCCGGGCGCATTAACCTGTGAGAGCATCTTTCAGGCCGGGGCCATCCTTTTGGCGCAATATGTGGAAAATAATTCTTCCGGCGTTCCGGCTGTAACGAGGATACGCGATGCCAAGTTCAAAAAAATGGTACGTCCCGGCGACACACTTTTGCTTGAAACTGAGCTAGAAGAGAGGGTAGGGCCCGCGTTTTACATGAAGGGCCGGGCCACTGTTGGGGATAAACTTGTGGCAAGCGTTTCTTTTACATGCGCAATGGTTGATCCGCAGGGAGCATAGGATGAGTTTTTTAAATTTTGAAGGCAAAAGTTATGTCGTTTTTGGCGTTGCAAATAAAAAGAGCGTGGCGGCTCATGTGGCTGGCATAATCCGCGCCGAAGGGGGGGAGGTTATTTTCTCCGTTCAGGACGAGGATAAAAAAAAAGCGGTTGAAAAACTCTTCCCGGGTTCTACAGCATATTTATGTGACGTCTCTTCCAGGAAGGCCGTAGAACAACTAGCCGCAACTATTGCAACAAAACACCCTGTAATACATGGGCTTGTACACTCTATAGCTTTTGCGAAATATTCCGATGGAATGAAAGCCTTTCATGAGGTGAATAAAGATGATTTTCTTGAAGCCGTCGATATCTCTTGTTTTTCACTCGTTACGATAGCCGGAGCGTTTAAGGATATTATCGATACCAAAGGCTCGG
>JAJRTC010000016.1 GCA_024278445.1 Nitrospirota bacterium | reverse complement strand
GGAAAAAGAATACGGTAACTTTTAATCAAGTCTCCAGGTATGCGCAGGATAGCACTTCTGTCGAATACTTGCGCATGGACCTGAGTGAAAAAGTTGCAGGGGATTATTTACTGGAAGTCGTAATTCAGGTACCTGAAAATGGCGAGAAAGTATCATCTAAAGCGAGATTTAAGTTGGTGGAGTAATATCCTATCGCCCCCTTACTCTTAAAGAGAGATGGTGTACCAAAAGGTCATAAGAGAATTCAAGCCTGATATTTCTAAAATGGAGGATTGTTATGAAAAAGGGAACTTTTGCAGGCAGACGATCAAATCTTAAGCGACGTCACTTTCTAAAGTTTCTTGGTTTAGGCGTAGCGCTTTCACCTCTGTTCACTTCAACGCGAAGAGTATTGGCAAGCTCTCAAAAAAGGAATATTATTCTTATTCTAACGGATGACCATCGCTATGACATGATAGGCTGTCTGAGCAAACATCCGAGTTTAAAAACACCTAATCTTGACCGGTTGGTGAAAAATGGCATGTTATTCGAGAATGGGTTTGTGACGACGTCGCTCTGCTCACCCAGCCGGGCCAGCATTTTAACCGGTCAGTATGCTCACACCCACGGCATTATTAACAACTCGACCAGTCTGCCGGACAGCGTATGGACCTTTCCGCAAAGCCTGCAAAAAGCCGGTTACAAAACAGCTTTTGTGGGCAAGTGGCACATGGGCCGTGCCAGCGATGAACCCAGGCCAGGATTTGATCGTTGGGTTTCTTTCCGTGGATGGGGGAAATATTATGATAATTCTTTTAATATAGATGGGACACATGTCCAACGGAAAGAATATGTTACCGATGTTATCACGGAATATTCGATTGACTTTATTCGCAAGAACAAAGATAAGCCATTTTTTCTCTATATGTCGCATAAAGCCGTTCACAGTGGTTTTACGCCGGCGGCACGACATCAGGGCGAATACCGGGGCGCAGTTGTGCCCAAACCGGTATCATTTGCGGTGACCGAGGAAAACTATATAGGCAAACCCGACTGGGTGCGCAGGCAGCGGGACAGCCATCAAGGCGTGGATGGTATGATGGGCGGTAAAATGAGTTTTGATACTTTTTATCGGAAATACTGCGAATGTCTGATGGGTGTGGATGACAGTATCGGAGAGCTACTCGATGCTCTGCAAAAGGAGGGCCTTCTAGATGATACGCTGATCATTTACCTTGGCGATAACGGCTACCAGTTTGGCGAACACGGTCTGACGGATAAACGCACCATGTACGAGGCGTCCATACGTATTCCATATATCGTACATTGCCCGGCCTTGATAGGTGGCGGCGGGCGCCGAAAAGAGATGGTTTTGAATATCGATGTCGCCCCGACCATTCTCGATGCCGCTGGTGCCTCGATTCCTGGATCCGTTCAGGGGCGGTCCATCCTGCCGCTCATTAAAGGCAAACAAGTGGATTGGCGCAAAGAATTTCTCTATGAATATTTCTGGGAACGGGTTTTGCCTATGACGCCGACGGTGCAGGGTATTCGTACGGAAAAATACAGTTTCATGCACTACTATGGCATTTGCGACATCGACGAGCTGTATGACCTGGAAAAAGACCCTGACCAGATGCATAATCTTTTGGGTGGCTTCCCTGCCAGCCTAAAAGGCCCCTATTGGCGTCGGGACGTAACCGATCCGAAAATACGGGCCATTACGAGCGATTTGCAAAACAGATTGTTCAAATTGATCCGTGATACGGGCGGGACGATTTTGTGACAGGCAAGGTTGTTTAATTACCTGAACTGGAACTCGCTTTCATCAATGATATGCTTTATGACCCTTTCGTTGTTTGGCATTAAACCCTGGAGCTTTGCAATGTTTAAAAGGATTATTTTGTGTGTTTTTGTTTTCGCTTCATTTTTACCTCAACTGCTTTTGTCACAACATTTAACAGTTTATGCCGGCGGCGGTATGGCAGGCTTAAGCAGCCCTAAAGCATTTTCGCAATACCTATCCAAACCTACTGTGGACTATATGCGAATGGGTTATGTGGTTGACAGGAACTCGTTCAAAACAGAAATGGATAACATATTGGCTGTGGGAGTGCGTTATTGTTTAAAACCGCAAATCCGGATTTCTGCCGAATTCAATTATGCCTCATTAGCCACAAATGGCGATGGCTTTGCCCTTTTTCGTGGTCTTGAGAATATTTTCGGCAAACCCTCACATTTTACAATTCATAGTAAACTCCTTTCCCTACAGGTTGGGCCGGACTATGTTTTTAGAAGCGGAACTCTGCAACTATTTGTTTCACTAAAGGCCGATTATACTTTCTTACAAAACGACATTTTTGAAGCGGATGTGCTATCCGAACCGCAAAAGAGCGAACCGGATACATTGCGTTACCATGATTATGACCGCTATGGCCTGCAAATCAGCGGAGGGATAGAGTGGAAAGTACTTGAGCGATTAGGCGTTTTTCTTCTTGTCGGCTATGACAATTTGAATCTCTTTTACAAGCGTGAGGAAGAAAAAGCCCTGACGTTCTGGAGCGTCCGTGCAGGTTTGTCTGTTGTGCTTTTTTAAGGAGGACAAAATATGGAATACTTGAAAAAAGATTTCTTCCCTTTATTTTTGGCTTTTTTCTTATTGGGCGGATATCTGCTCTTTCTATCGCCTGATTATATTTGCGCTAAACCCGAACCTGTGCGCCATTCTCTGGTAGGCAAAAAATTCATTCCTGATGATGTGGATTGGCAGCATCCGGTCTATCAGTCGTCATTTGATGATTCTTCGGCGCTGAAAGACTGGTTCCTGGAAGGCGGCAAAAGGATGTCCGTACAAAACGGCAACCTTGTTCTGGAAAGCATTCCCGGCACGAAACGATCAATGCGGGATGCCAATCACCTTGTGGCATGGTTGACAAAAGAAGTACCAGCAGATTTTTTGCTGGAATTCACTGTACGCCCGCTGCACCGAAATCAGGGT
>JAJRTC010000194.1 GCA_024278445.1 Nitrospirota bacterium | reverse complement strand
GGAGATTGCCGCGTCGCTTCGCTCCTCGCAATGACACGTGAATATATAGTTATTTATAGGGCAAAATACTAATGTCCGCTACGGGAGAGGCGGGTTAAGGTTTCAGACGAGGGTGTTTTGCTCTTTATAACCAGAAAATCGTTAAGCTTGATAAACTGGTTTTGGTCTTCTTTCATCATGTTACGCATAAGGTCTGAACGTAAAAGCTTGGCAATGCTATCTCTGGTGAAACTTGTGTTCATATCTTTGCCACTTAAAAGCTGTGTCGCTTTATTAGACAACACGGCCAAAGCGCCGGAGTATGCGGGCAGGTCGCTTGTTTTTATACGGTGTGCGTCCTTGAGCTTGTTTACCTGGTTTAAAAGGGTTAATTTCTCCACGGTATTTGGAAGAGACCGTACTGTGGTCAGCATGAGCATAGACCACTTCTTTACTTCACCTAAATAGTATTCGCGAGTCTTTTCCATATGCCCTTGGCTTTTATATCCCTGATAACGGCCATCGTTCGTAAAATGTAAAACGATGGCTAACGCACACCCACTATAACATCAAGAGGTGAGCGAATGCGTGGACAATTGTCCGCAGGGTGGGTGGACTTAAATGCGCATCGGCATTACGATGCAAAGGAGGCCAGGGTCATCCTGGCTTTGCGCCATCATGGGGCTTAGTTGATCTTGAGTTTTTAAAATCGCCTTGTCGCCACCTAAAATGTTAAGGACGTCAATCATGTAGTTGGCGTTAAGTCCTATTACGAGGCCGTCTCCCGTGTATTCAACCGGTATTTCGTCTTTGGCTTCTCCGAGTTCTCCGCCTTCGCTTGAGAGTTCAAGTTTGCCTTTCTCAAAGCTCATGCTTACCATGTGGGATTTATCGTCCGCCATTGTGGCAACACGTTTAAGACTGCTGATTAACTCCGCGATAGGGGCGTTAGCCTCGTGGGAGGTTGTTTTTGGTATTACCTGTTCATAGTTCGGATAGGCTCCCTCAATGAGGCGAACCACCATAACGAGCTTCCCTTTTTTAAAGAAAACATGGTTATCTTGCTGGGTGAACTGGGCAGGGCCGCCGCCATCTTCACCAATCAGTTTTTGTATCTCGTGAATAGCCTTTCTGGCGATAATACATTTTATGGTATCAGTAACTTTAAAGGCACCTTCCCGTTCTATATAAGCCAATCTGTGCCCGTCTGTGGCCACCATAAGGGCCTTGGTAGGAGACACTTCAAGGAGAGCGCCGTTCAAGGTTAAACGTGTTTCATCTTGCGATATGGCGTAACTTGTTTTGCGGATCATTTCAAGGAGCATGTCGCTCTCAAGGCCGATGAGGCGAGTTTCGTCGAACTCCGGGAACTTGGGGAACTCGTCAGCGCCAATAGTGGCAAGATTAAACTTGGTTTTGCCGCAGGTAACACGCAGTCGGCCATCGTCGTCGGTTTTGATGGTTATATCTTCAGAAGGTAGCTCGCGAACGATATCGAAAAGTTTTTTTGCCTGCACCGTGGTTTTGCCGGTGGCGGAAACTTTTGCGTCGAACGTTCCGCGAAGCCCCATGTCGAGGTTAGTGGCGAATAAGGTTATCTGGGAGTCGGAGGCGTCGATAAGAATATTGGCCAATATTGGCATGGCGCCTTTGGTAGACACAACACCCTGGGCCCTTTGCAGGTTTTTAAAAAATTCGTCTCGCCCGATTGTAAATTCCATGTGCCAGCCGTCTCCCTAACGCATAATATTGAGGTGTATTGTAATATATGTAACTATATTGCGCTTAATTGGATATTAAATAAGGTTGGAGCATAGTAGCAATTTTGGCACCTGGTGTCAACGGAGATAGGTGATGTGTGGAAGCGGGGGTTTTCTAGTGTTCGGTGCGTAGCTTCGTTGGCATTTTCGTCGTTTGAGATAAACGGCTGGTGCCCCACCGTTCGCTTAGCGCTTGCCGGAAGCTGTGCCGGCTTTTACTGGTCGGTTTCGATGGTGCAGGTTAGCGGAAAACCTTGCATACGAGCCGTTCTGCGAATGTTTTCCACCTTGAATTCTGCCCGTTCCAGCGGCATGATGGCAACTTTATCCAGCCCGGTATAGTGAATGCGATACATGGCCTCGATAGCGGCGTCATGTGCCATGCCGAATTCGTTAACCAGCGTGTCTACGACGAAGTCCATGGTTGTGACAGGGTCGTTGTGCATCACAACCCAGTGCAACGGCGCAAGGCTGTCACGGGTTAGCGAGTCCATCCAAGGTTCTTTGACTGAATAGGGCTGTTCTGTACCAATCATTTTACCTTACCACTTTCGTTTCGGATTTAGGGAAGCAAATATTCTAGCCAAAAAGTTTTTTTTTGTCCAGTTTTTATTATAATGCTGTCATGGACAATAAACTCAGAATGATAAAATTCCTTGGGCAATACTTGGCCGCGTCTCGCTCTGATGCGCAAATTCTTGAAATGGCTATGATTATTTCCCAATATGTTTTGGGTTACGATCACGCCATAATCCGCATTTGAGACAACGATAAGCTGATATCTCGCAAATGGATAGGTTTCCCGCGCGAGGCGGCAGATTTGAATATCGGCTTGGGCGATGGTGTTTGCGGCAGGGTTGCCAAGTCTGGCCGGACTATTCTCGTGGAAGATACTTTGCAGGAGCCGATGGTTTTAAAGGGAGTGGAAAACTGCCGCTCGGAACTGTGCACTCCGCTTGTTTACAACGAAAAAGTTGTAGGCGTTTTTAACGTGGAGAGCGATAAATCCGGCTTTTTTACAGAACGCGACATAGGGTTACTTGAAACGCTGGCAACGCAAGTCGCCGCCGCCATGGAAACAACAAGGCTAAGAGAGGAACTCTCCCGCACCGAAAAACTTTCTGTCGTAGGGGCGATGGCCTCCTCTATCCTTCACGACATAAGAAGCGATATACACACGCTTTATGTTTCGTCCGACCTTCTGCGCAACCCGGAGATCAAGCCTGAACGGATAGGAAAACTTGCGGATACCGTAAAATCGGCAGGAGAGAACATTTATGGCCTGATTGAGGAAATACTTGAATTTGTCCGCACGGGTAAATCAAGAATCTCAATGAAACAGGTTGAGCTTTTCCCTGTTTTGGAATCTGTGGTCGAACAGGCTCGCTCCTTTGCGCCCGATAACGTTTCTGTAGAGTTTGCAGTAGATAATGACGTGGCATTGGAAATGGACCGTGGCCGCTTTAAACGTATGGTGTTAAATCTTGTTCGTAACGCTGTAGAGGCCATGCCGGATGGGGGTGTTGTTCGGATTGTTTACAAAGAGGTAAATGGCGAGGGGGTTATAGAAGTCGCCGATACCGGCGTTGGTATAGACGGAAGCCAGCTAGAAAAGATATGGGAGCCTTTATACACCCATGGTAAAAAATCTGGCGTCGGCCTCGGCATGGCTATCGTTCGCAAAATAGTGGAAGAACACGGCTGGAAAATTTCTGTTAAGTCAGAGGTCGGCCAAGGAACTACGTTTACGATAAAAACAGGTTAGGCGACCTTCGACGGCTTAACCTCTAACGCCCGTGTCGGGCAAGGTTCTATGCATGCGCCGCACCCAGTGCAGTTGGTCGCGACGATTTTTATGACTCCGGGTGCTATCTGTATCGCCCGCTCCTGACAATAATCGAGGCAAACGTCGCAGATCACATTTTTAGTTACGAGACATGCGTTGTTAGCCACGGCCAGGCCGGGGTTCTTTTCACCCGTTTCCCTGTCGATAGCGTTTGGTTTGCACGCTGTCGCGCAGTCACCGCAAAAATCACACATGGAAGATGAAAAGTTAAGGTAAGGAAGCCCGGCCATGTCGCCCGTTTCTTTCGGATAAAGCGATATGACCCCTGTGGGGCAGGCGGTGGCGCAATCACCGCACCGGTCACATTTTTCATTAAAACCGGTTGTGGCCCAAGGCGGTTTAGGTTTTTTGTTTAGCGCGTCTATTTTTACGCCAAGCTTTACTTCGTCAGCGCCGCGTTTGAAAAAACCGCGCAAAAACTCACCCCGTGTGATTTCGTCGCCCATAAGCCATTACCGCAAAAAATTATGGTGCAGTCTAAAGAGTTCCCAGGTAATCGACTATCGCGGCAAGTTGCCTCGGGTCGCACGCCCCTGCCGGCGGGCATTTGTGTGCGGCACGTTCCATTAGCTGTGCGTGTGTATATTTTTTTGATACGCCCTTAAAGGATGGGCCCTGGCCACCTTCCGCCCCGGTAGGGCCGTGGCATTGAGAACACTTGAATTTTTCTGAAGCGAAAACAACTTTGCCGTATTTTTCGCTTGGGCTTTTTTCATCGGCAAACGAAACGCCACCTGCGAAAATAATCATCGACATAAAAACAACACCCAACTTCATCTGATTACCTCCATCTTTGTAAATTATACTTATGGCCTGCCGTTAAACGGCTAGTTTGTGTTTTTTTCGACCTTTGAAATCATCCAGTAGATTATCCCCAGCACCAGCACCGTTAAGGCAATGGCCGCGTGTTTTTCCCACGAGGCGTGTTCTACGGAGATTACCAGTATCTTTCTGAGTTCCGCGACAAGGGCAACGGTGACGAATACCTTGATAGCGAACGAGTGCCCCTTGATATGCCGTACCTGTGTGTCTAAAAGCTCTATAACCACCCATAAAACCAGAAGCGTTCCAAGGGCGCTTAACACACCATGCTCCATGCCGATCTCGCTTGTCACCGTATTGAACATTTCCAGGGCGCAAAGCACCAGGGCGAACAGCCCGATGCCGATAAGGCCGAAAGCCATGATTACGTTAAAAGCACTAACGAACCATTTTGAGATACGGATAATGCCGTAGTCTATCTTGTGCGAGAGGAATTGTGTGCGAAGCTCCTCCTCGTGGCTTGAGCGCATGATGTAGTCGAGGTTTATATCAAGCGCCTTGTTAAGGGCGGTCACGGTTATGGCGGCCTTCTCCGGCTGGCTTCTGTAGATGCTGAAGGCGCGGCTCACAAGATGCCCCCGGATGCTCGATATCGTTGCGTTTATAATGCTCTCCGGCAAACCGAGCTTTACGAACGTGTGCCCAAGGAGCGTAAGCTTGTCTGCGTAGAGTGCTGAATAGTCTGCGGAGAGAAAATCGGAAAACCAGGTTGAAATCGCCTCGCGTAATTTTTTTACAACCTTTTCGTCTTTACAAAACTGGGCGGTCTCTTTCCCTTCCAGAAGCTTGTTGCAGTGGCAATCCAGAATTTTTTCCTTTTCACCTTCCATAAAAAGGGAGAACTCTTTTATGGCGTGTATATCTGAAGGAGTAATATCGTATTCATCAAGCAGTTGGTTAAATTCGTCCATTTGCTATGTAGCTCCGTGTAACTTAAAACTTAATATTTGATTTTGCGTGCAGGATTCGCCCAAGGCTCGTTTCGTGCGATCCGTCAGGAAACCCACCATCCACGATTATACGACGAATTGCCTCGTAAGCGGTAACAAGTCTTTCACTCTCATGGCATACGAGGGTGACGTCCACCCCCGCCCGTATGGCAAGCTCTATGGCCTCGCCGTCACTCCACCTGTCGGCTATGGCTTTCATGTCCATATCGTCGGAGACGATTATTCCGTCGTATCCCATCTTGTGGCGCAGGATATCGGTCATTATTTTTTTGGATAACGTCGCGGGGAAGTCTGCGTCTATTAAAGGATACATAACGTGGGCGGTCATTATAAAATCGACTTTTTCGGTTATGGCGGCCTCAAATGGTATCAACTCGTGGTCGTTGAAACGTTCAAGCGGTCTTGGGTCTTCAGGTAACGCAAAATGGCTGTCGAGGCTTGTGTCGCCGTGACCGGGGAAATGTTTGCCGCAGGCCAGAATTCCCTCGCGACGCAGGGCGGATATTGCGGCCCGGCCCAGTTCCGCCACCTTGTTAGCGTCGCCACTAAATGCCCTGTCGCCTATGATCGGGTTCTCGCTGTTTGTGTCGAGGTCAAGAATAGGGGCGAAATCGACATTAAAACCAAGCTCTTTTATAGTTTTGCCGATGGCTCCATAAACCTGATCG
>JAJRTC010000193.1 GCA_024278445.1 Nitrospirota bacterium | reverse complement strand
GGGTTCCTATGAGGCCAAACGATGGAGCGAAGCGTGATGCGCTTCTGAATATATGTTCGCCGCTACGATGGCGCGTTTGTATAAAGCTTAGCTCCGTTTCCAGCAGTTCGCGTATCATGTTGGCCGGTTGACCATCGATAACAAGTTCAAGCCCCAGCTTTACCAGCCTGTTGTCTACCTTGTTCAGTTCTTCGTCAAGCGCCAGCAGTGACTGTTGCCTCGCCTTGAACGATAGCTCTACCATCAGCTTTATAACCCACGACGCGTGTTGCACGTCCTTTTGGAGAAGTTGCAGTAGCACGCCCGTTACTTTTAAAACTCTCGGCAGAGGATATGAAATCAGGAGCGCGGCCAGTGTACCGCCGAATACGATCATGAGCGCTGGCACGTTCCAGAAAATCCCGACCCCGCCCTGCATCAGGATGGCGTAGAAAAGAAGTGTTCCGCCAGCTACGATTCCTATAAAAGTAGTCAATTAATAATCTCCAAAAAGCTATTTAAGCGCGGTTGGCCTTATCTTGCCGTTTTTAATGGCAAACCGAATGTTTTCATATTCGCGGTCGAGTGTTATTGTCTCGTCGATGATAGATATCTTTACCCCCGGATGAGCTATCGAAATCGCTTTTAAAGATGCGTTTTTACACGGGGCGTCGTAAGATTCGTCGGAAGCAACTTCAGCTTCTATCTTTTTCAACTGATCCTTTTGATAAATTGTGGAGAGTAGATAACCGCCTAGTTGTGTGAAGCATTCTTCCTTATCGTTACTTAGCCCCTCCTTTTTGCCCTCGCGGGTCATATCAGACATGTGGAATATGTAAGATAGCAAGTCTTCAGGGTTAAACTCCGGCATCCCGTCTAGGTTGTTCAGGGCGATTCGGATTTTTCCAGTATTTACTGCCAGAATTTCCTGTGCGTTTTGCAAGGTTTCCGCACGCTTTTTTTTGCGACGTGAAAGGAAAGGGTCTTTGCCCAGTTTTATGTCTGTAGGTGTTGCCGCTTCAGAACCTATCTGCGGTGTTGATATCTCCTCTTTGGCCATGGTCACTCCGCCAACCAGCCTTGCCTTGCCTCGAAGAGTTATTTTTTTTGCGGCGGCTAAATCAGAGTTCATAACAGGGCCGTCGATTGTTATGGACCCGCCCGACTCAAGCTTGCCCTGCTGGACGAACTTTACATATAAATCTTTTCCTGAAGAAGCGCTGACCAACTCTCCATTTCCGGTGAGCCCGCCTCTTAGCAATAAATTCCCACCTGCATGGATTTCAGCATTTTCCATCAAACCTAAAACTTCTATGTCGCTATTCGATCTTATTTTTACGCCTCCGGTTATTCCCCCATGTATTCTGATAGGCGATGGCTCGGAGATGTTTCCTGCGTGCATGTTAATGTCTGCGAAAACCTCAAAAATTCTGGTGACTGTCAGGCGTTCGTCGTGTGCGCACAGGAAACCGTTTATCTGGCTTACGATATCTCCGGGGTTCCGCTCAGACATTGAAAGTTTATTCCCAAGATAACTTGCCGTTTCCTTGTCATCTGGCACAGTAAACCTTACGCCCACTTTTTTGTCCTCATGAACCGTGCCCGCTTCAATTTCTCTTGCCACTACCTGGCCTTGATGTACCTTCACCGGTATTGTGAGGAAATCCTCAAGACGATCGTACCGGTTTTTCCTTACTCTCTTTTTGCTGAAGACTGTAAGGAACTCTATTTCAATTGCCATTTTTGCGCATAAGGGCCATCTCATTTAGCGTTTTGAGACGCTCCGTCCCGTACTCGTTATATTCGTTTATCTGTTTCATGCTTTTTGAATGGATGGCCGTAAAACTGAAATCGGCCATAAAAAGCCTGTTAACTTCTGTGACCGTGCCAGCTTTAGCTAAGGCCGTAAATTTTAGTGGTGGGTGCCATGTCTTGTTAACATTAAACAGAACCATGGTATCCGTGTCAGGTGCCTCGTCTAACGCGACTTGCATGCCGTTTTCATCAAGCCCTATGCACGTTCCCGAAACAGCGGAGCGGGAGGGGGAAAAGGTTAGAGGGGCCGATCTTATCTCTTCTACGGCTTGCTCAACTTTTTCTATTCGCTCAAACGCCATTTTTATGGCCGGGTCAATGTCGTCCGGCAAAGAGCCTGTGCCTGAATATTCTCCATCTGGCCGGGATGTTTCGTTTTCTATAGCCTCGGCAAGCTTTTCTGCTTCTTCGACCTCAATAACTGAAACGGAAACATTAAAAAAATCGTGGGGTTCCATCGTAGCGCTTGAGAGCCCTGCTGAAACTCCGGCAGGTTTAACAGCGGTGGTGGCAACAACAACAGGGCTTTCTATTACAGGTTCCTCGTCGATATCTCCTATGTCAATCTCTCTCTCTGTGCCACTGCTGGCTATTACCATATCGGAGAGATCATCATCTTCTTTTATATCGTTACTTTCCTTGGCTATTACATCGTCGTCATCATCGATAGGCTCGGTGATGTCTACTTCGTCCTTTACTTTTTCATATTCCTCGGTTGGCGCATCGTCGTCGATAAGCTCAATTTCGGATATAGGTGCGGGTGGTGGCGGGAGTTCCTCTGGTTCCTCCAAAATTTCATGGTCTGTCTCTTCCCCTGGTGCCATGGGAGATGCCTCACCTTCAACATGCAAAATAATTAAAGGGTGCGATTGGTTCTGGGCTACCTTAAGCGGTGTAACCCATGTTTCCCCTTCCCGTTCGCTAAGAAAAAGCAGGTTGTCACCTATGTTCAGGAAAAGGCTGTTTTTGTCTTTGTTGGATACGACCACCGCGACCAGAGAATCTTTTGTTTTCTTTACGAGGCAATAATGGTTTTCTTCGTCAGGCTCCGACGACAGCCTGAAGGCTATTTTTTTGTTAACAGGGAACAGGTTAGATAGGTCCACGAGATTTACCTTCAAATAAGAAATTACGCCGTAGCGTACGCTGTTAAACGGTTTTTTAATAATACTTTTTAAACGACCACACTTTCTCATTTTATCCTATTTAAAGAGGTTAAACCAATTTTTTCCGAAGGTTAAATGATAAATGGTGGTTTTTAGGGTTCCTGCTCAGGTAGGCTTTGGGCCGTGCCGGGTAACCGTTTTTACACAGGCTAAAAACGACGCTTCGTTCTCCAGGTTTTTTTTAGCTTCCATCGCCTGCTCATGACATTTATATATGGCGGCCAAGGTTGGCCCGCTTCCCGACACGATAACTTTTAATGGGGCAGGTTTTACATTTTCAATTTTTTGTTTGAGCAAAACAAGCTCAGGATCCTTTTTCAATACCCAGGGTTCAAGGTCGTTTTCCATGTAACCCGATATTTTTGCAGGATCGCCTGATTTTATATCCTCTATAAGATTGCGGGATGCGCTAAACGGCTTGAAGTTAAAATGAGCCTCCTTATAGGCATCGGTTGCGGAGAGCCCAAAGCCAGGGTTTACAAGAAGTAACGAAACGCTTTTTTCAGGCAGGATAGGTGTCAGCTTTTCTCCTGTCCCACGGGCGAGAGCGGCTGGGCCTGAGAGAAAAAACGGAACGTCGGCGCCCAGGGTTACGGCAAGGTCTGCAAGTTTTTTATCTGCTGCGTTTATGTTCCACAGGCGGTTTAACGCAACGAGCGTTGTGGCGGCGTTCGAGCTTCCTCCACCTAGCCCTGCCGCTACAGGTATTCTTTTTTTAAGTTTTATGTTGGCGCCGAGTTTTTGGTCTGTTAAGCCTTTTAGGGCAAGCGCGGCCTTCATCACCAGGTTGCGCTCATCCGTTGGGATTGCCGGGTTGTCGCATGAAAGCTTTATTTTGCCATTGTCGGTAACTTCAAAAATCAGTTCGTCGAAAAGCGATATCTCCTGAAATATGGTGACTATTTCATGGTATCCGTCATTCCTTTTACCTGTCACCTTTAGCAGAATGTTTATTTTTGCCGGAGACAAGTAAATTTTTTTCATGGAGTTAAGGTATCACAACAGCCCAGCCAGGTGCGCTTTGTGATAAAAGTCATATCGTTATAAGACATGTTCCAATAAAATTTCCAGCTTTTATCGTTTGTTTGAAAGGATGCAGTGCGCATGTCCGTAATCGAAGAGAATATGATAATAAATGATGTTGTGAGCAAACACCCTGAAACCATGAAGGTTTTTAACGATTGGAAGGTTGACTCCTGTTGCGGCGGTGCCCAGTCGCTTGCGGCGGCGTGTACGCTTAACAATGTAGACGTAGCAAAGTTTTTAGAGGCTTTAAACGCCGCTATCTCCAAAAAGTAATTTTCCGGCCTCAAACCCACTATCCTAATTATTAGTTTTTCAAGGCGGTATTTATGACTGAAACAAACTGGAAACAGAATTTTTTCTCAAAAGCGGAACCTATCGCCATGCGCGATCCTTTGGCGGCTGTTCTTGGCGCCATTGCGGATGACGAACCGATATATTACGAATACAGCGACTGCGTGAAGGTTGCAGGTCACGCCTGCGCCTCTGTTACAACCGCCTTCATGATGACCAAGGTCGCCTTGAAAGAGCTTTACGGCACTGAAATACCTGTCCGTGGAGAAATAGACGTACGTTATGCAGGTGCCCGCGATCAGGGAGCCAACGGCCCGATAGGCCAGGTGATCCAGTTCCTCACAGGTGCCGCGATAGAAACAGGTTTCCATGGCCTTGGCGGGAAATTCGTTCGTGCCGACAGGTTTGCATATGACGAAAATTTTGAAGGGGGAGACGGGATCACGGCAGAGTATACCCGTATGGATACGGGCGACAAGGTTGTTGTGGTTGCGAACCCTTCCGTCATTCCTATGGACGAAGAAGTTTTGGGCTACTCAAACTACATCGCGAAAGTTATTCAGGGAATAGCCACAGACGAGGAACGTGAAAAGTTCTATAAATACTGGCAAGGCAAAAACCGTGAGATTTTGCTGGAAGATCATCCCGGAGTGTTTGAGGTTACAAAACTTTCGTAGCAGTGTCGGAAGTGTCCCGAATTTCGCCATATCTGGCGGTTGGCGGGGTAAATTGACTCTAATCGTTTGGCTATGATAGTATCTCGGTTCTCATTTTTTTTTTGACGAGGGTCGGAGTCTGTCTTTAAATAGGGTGCAAATAGCATGAATATTCATGAGTATCAGGGCAAGGAAATCCTTAGAAAATTCGGGGTTCCAACACCGAAGGGAAGTGTTCTAAACGACGCTAACGACGTGAAGGCAATTGTGGCCGAGCTTGGTCTCCCTGTTGTCGTAAAGGCGCAGATACACGCTGGAGGCCGCGGCAAGGGTGGTGGCGTAAAACTTGCCAAAACGTTGGAAGAAGCGCAAGAAGCGGTAGAATCTATTTTGGGGATGAACCTTGTTACTCATCAAACGGGCCCTGAGGGCAAAAAGGTTAACACTGTTCTAATAGAAGAGGGAATGGACATTGCCAAAGAACTTTATATTGGCATTGTTATAGACCGTGAACAGGAAAAAGCGTGTGTGATGGTATCTGAAGAAGGTGGCATGGAGATCGAGGAGATCGCCGAAAATTCCCCTGAGAAAATAATGAAAGAATGGGTAGACCCTACCATGGGCCTCATGCCGTCGCAGGCTCGTAAACTGGCGTTTTTTCTTAACCTTCCACCAGAAGGATTTAAAGCGGCGGTAGGTTTCCTGCTTAAATTATACAAGGCGTTTGAGGCCAAGGATTGTTCATTAGCCGAAATCAACCCCCTGGTTGTGACGGGTGACAACAAGGTTCTGGCGCTCGATTGTAAAATGAATTTTGATTCCAACGCCCTTTTCCGTCAAAAAGACGTAGTCGAATGCCGTGACCTCTCCGAGGAAGAAGAACTTGAGATCGAGGCGAGCAAATATGACCTCAACTATATAAAGCTCGACGGTTCCATCGGCTGTATGGTTAATGGCGCGGGGCTTGCCATGGCTACCATGGACATAATTAAAATATCAGGCGGCGAGCCTGCCAATTTTCTCGATGTCGGCGGCGGCGCTTCTGAAGAACAGATAGAAAACGCGTTACGCATAATCCTGGCTGACGAAAGTGTTCAGGGGATTTTTATAAACATCTTCGGTGGTATCTTGCGGTGCGACCGCTTGGCGAACGGTGTTGTTAACGCGGCTGGAAAAATAAACATCAAGGTTCCGGTTGTTATCCGTATGGAAGGCACAAACGTGGACGAAGGAAAAAAGATACTTGAAGATAGCGGGTTCGACTTTACCGTGGCCTCCGGCATGCGGGACGGAGCGGAAAAAGTTGTAGCGGCCGTGAAAACTGCGGCGGAAGTATAGGGGGAACCATGAGCATACTTGTAGACGAAAACACAAAACTTTTGGTTCAGGGAATAACCGGCAAGGAAGGTTCTTTCCATGCCGGCGGATGTAAGGAATATGGCACAAACGTCGTTGCCGGCGTGACTCCGGGCAAGGAAGGGCAGAACGTAGACGGCGTTCCCGTGTTTAATACGGTTCAGAATGCGGTTGATGTGACATCTGCCAACGCCACCATGATTTTCGTTCCGCCCCCTTTTGCGGCAGACGCGGTTTTTGAGGCTGTGGAGGCCGGGATCGACCTTGTTATCTGCATAACGGAGGGTATTCCCGTTTACGACATGATTAAAATCAAAAAGTATATGCAGGATAAGAAAAGCCGTCTTGTCGGCCCTAACTGTCCTGGCGTTATAACCCCTGGCAAAGCGAAGATCGGCATTATGCCGGGGCATATACACAAGCCTGGCCCCGTTGGCGTTGTTTCCCGTTCCGGCACGCTTACCTACGAAGTTGTGGGTCAGCTTACTGGGCTGGGAATTGGGCAGTCTACCTGTGTGGGCATAGGGGGCGACCCTGTTAACGGTACTGACTTTATTGACGTTATAACGATGTTTAATGAAGACCCGCAGACCGAGGCTATTTGCATGATAGGTGAAATTGGCGGTTCTGCCGAGGAAGACGCCGCACGCTATGTAAAAGAAAACGTAAACAAACCGGTTATCGGTTTTATAGCGGGGCAAACAGCTCCTCCGGGCAGGCGGATGGGGCATGCGGGCGCCATAATCTCCGGCGGTAAAGGTACTGCTGATGAGAAAATGAAAGTTCTTTCCGAGTGTGGGGTGGCAGTATGCAAATCTCCTGCTGACTTGGGCGAAACTATAAAAAATGCGATGAATTAAAAAAACCTTTAAATAGCTTGAAAGGGTGAAAACGGTGGCAGAAAAAAAGGATCTTACGATCAGGTTCGGTGGAGAAGGCGGAGAGGGTATTATCTCTGCTGGCGACATGGTCGCCCGAGCCGCCGCTAGATCCGGGCTTGAGGTTTTGACTTTCAAAACCTTCCCGGCCGAGATCAAGGGTGGCTATGCGATGTATCAGGCTCGTTTTTCTCATGAGAAAATCTTGAGTGAGGGAGACGGGTTTCAGGTCTTGTGCGTATTCAACAAGGAAGCGCTGGACGTAAACATGTCGGCCTTAACCGAGGGAACGGTTTTGGTTTATGACTATCCGGGCGGCGACATTGAAGACGAAGTTAACATTGAAGGTGTTGCCTGCTATCCGGTTCCTATGAGCCGTGGCGCAAAGGAAGACCTTGGAACTTATCGCGCCAAGAACATGGTGGCTTTAGGTGCCGTGGCGGAACTTTTTTCTATCTCGATAGATTCCATACGCGAGACGGTGCAAGCCAAGTTTGGCAAAAAAGGGCAGGACGTTGTTGATATTAACTTCAAGGCCCTGGATTATGGTCGCGACCATGTTCTTAACAACCTGAAGAAAACCGACCCTTACAAAATGGATAGCGGAACGCCTACGGAAGGAACCATCGTCATCGCCGGTAACGAGGCGATAGGCT
>JAJRTC010000192.1 GCA_024278445.1 Nitrospirota bacterium | reverse complement strand
TAGAAACATCTGCGATTAAAAATGTGTTTGGCGATCATGCGCAAAACCTTGCTGTCTCGTCCACGAAATCGATGACGGGCCACCTTCTTGGCGCGGCTGGAGGTATCGAGGCGATCTTTGCGATAAAGGCGATGGAAACGGGGGTTATTCCACCTACGATAAACTTGGATAATCCTGATCCTGCGTGCGATCTTTTTTATGTTCCCCACAAGGCCGTAGAGCGTGATGTTGACTATGTAATGTCGAACTCGTTCGGTTTTGGCGGTGTGAATGGCGCCCTGATTTTCGGGAAAGCATAATGGTGAGCAATTGGCCGGCAAGCTTACACAAGACAGGATAATTCAGCTCAAGCCGCTTTGCGGTAAGCTGGATTACTTCTTTAAAGAACCGTGGCTTCTTGACAAGGCGTTAACCCATCGATCGTATGCCAACGAGGCACCAGACAACTCCATACGAGACAACGAACGGCTGGAGTTTTTGGGTGATTCCGTTTTAGACCTTGTCGTATCCCGATATATTCTTTTCAGGGATAAAGATTTACAAGAAGGGGCCTTATCCAAAATACGCTCCCAGATGGTAAATGAAACCGCGCTTGCAAATATAGCGAGAGGTTTGAATTTAGGCGAATACCTGCTTCTTGGCAAAGGTGAGGAAAGCACAGGCGGCAGAGATAAAAACTCCCTTTTGGCAAACGCCTTAGAGGCGGTTATCGCCGCTATCTATCTCGATTCGTCGTTTAAGGAAACTTATCACATCCTTCTTAAAATACTCAAAGAAGATATAGACCAGGTGGCCAGCAAACGAACGACCTTTGACCATAAGGGCGTTTTGCAGTCATATATCAAGGGCGAAAACGGCGTTGCTGCTAATCCGCAATACCGCCTTATTAACGAAACCGGCCCCGACCATGAAAAAACCTTCACCGTTCAGGTGTGGATATCGGATGAACCATATGGCGTGGGTGTGGGGAAAACCAAAAAGGAAGCGGAGCAATCTGCGGCGATGAAAACTTATGAGAGCATGGTGGAGAATGAGGCGGGCTCTGCTTCGTAATAACCTATCGTGAGCTTTATCGAGGTGTGGGAGATTTTTTCTTCCATACAGGGTGAATCGACTTTTGCTGGCCTGCCATGCGTTTTTGTTCGTCTTTCCGGGTGCAACCTTTCTTGTGATTATTGCGATACCCCAGATGCCGCAACCGGAACCGGTGAGCGTATAAGCGTGGACGATGTTGTTGACAAGGTAAAAAAACAGAGAATTCCGCTTGTCGAGGTTACGGGAGGCGAGCCGTTATTGCAGGTTGGGGTTTTAGAACTTTTAGAAAAACTTAACAACGCGGGGCTTGAAGTTTTGGTAGAAACAAACGGCTCCGTCGAGATTAAAAAGTTTGACAGGCGCGCCCGCTACATAGTGGATATAAAAACCCCGGGCTCAGGCGAAGGGGGTAGTTTTGACGATAGAAATTTTGCCGCTTTAAGCGCACGGGACGAAGTGAAATTCGTTATTACGTCGAAAGCCGATTTTGAATGGGCTATAGCCATTTGCAAAAAACATGGTTTAACGGAAAAATCGGCGGTTCTTTTTTCGCCAGCTTATGGCGAGGTAGAGTTGGTTGACCTTGCCGGGTGGATAATGGGTTCAAACATTCCAGTCCGGTTAAACCTGCAACTTCATAACTATATCTTTGGCCCAAACGCCAAAGGGGTGTAAAAAGCCTACCCGGTTTTTGTAAACCAGGCAGGCCACACAGGTTAACGTTAGCCGGAAACAAGCCTCATGATGTCGTTGTAAAAAGCGAACGCCATCAGGGTCATAAGAAGCGCAATGCCCACCTGCTGGGCCACTTCCTGCGTTTTTAGCGTAACCGGCCTGCCCAACAGGGCTTCTAACGTGAAGAAAACAATATGCCCGCCATCCAGCACAGGAATTGGCAGAAGGTTTAATATGCCGAGGTTTACCGAAATTATTCCGATGAACATGAGAAGGTTTACAAGCCCCGCGTCTGCCGCATGGCCCGCCATCTGCATAATGCCGACGGGGCCCGCTATCTCCTTGGCAGGTATCTCGCTTGAGACAAGTTTTTTAAGCGAGAGAACCGTTAGGTAAGTGAGGTCCCATGTCCACTCAAGCCCTTTGAAAAAGGCTGTGGGGATAGAATACGATTCAAGCACAGGTTCGCCGCTTACGCTTTGATGTGATACGCCAAGCCTGCCGATAGATATTTTTTTCCCGTCAGGCGTTTCTTTTTCAATCGCTTCAGGTGTTATCAGCAGTGTAGTTGTCGCACCTCCCGCGCGTTCTACTATCACCTCAAGCTCCTTGCCGGGAGCTTTTTTAACGATCTGTACCATATCCGCCCATGTCACTATTTTTGCGCCGTCGATGGTTAATATCTTGTCTTTAGGCTCCATCCCGGCCACATCGGCAGGAGAGCCTTCCTTGACGTGGCTTATGATTGGCGGGGCGTCTGTCTGGTTCAGTGTGTTGAGCGCCGCCACGATAAACACAGGCTTCTCTCCGCCCGTATCTGTTTTTAGCACAGGCATGCCAACGATGGCCGCCGACATTATTATGAAAACCGTTAGAAGAAGGTTAAATAACGGGCCTGCCACCACGATGGCGAGCCTTTTCCAGACGTCCTGATTCAGAAACGAGTCCTGCTCGTTTTCAATAGGTTCGTCAGGGTCGTCACCATAAAATTTTACATATCCTCCAAGGGGAATGAGGCACAGCATATATTCCGTATCGCCATAGGTTCTGCCAAAAAGCTTTTTGCCAAAACCTATGGAAAATTTTTGAACCCGAACACCTACCATCCTGGCGGTGATGAAATGACCGAACTCATGAACAACGATAAGAACTGCAAGCACCGCCACAGCCGAACTCCCGAAAGATATCCAGCCCGGTATTTTGTCTAGCGGAAGCGCAGTTAACAGCGAAAAAAATGAAAATAAACTCATGACACTCCTGTTACCTTTATTTTACTTAAAGCAGATTATCTTAGCGCAGGATTTGTTCCTGAACGAACCGGTACGCCAGCCGGGGGCGTAAACCTGAAAAACTCAGGCGCAGGCCGGACAGACCTGTCTACATCGTCAAATGTTATTCTGTTTCTGTTCCCAAGATAGTCCACCATTAAAAGCTCTGCTATTTCCAAAGACTTGTTGTTAAGCGTAAGCAACATGGCCTTTAAGCCCGGTTGCGGTTCTTTTGGAGTAAGCTTGAGTCTTACAGTCTCAAGTTTACCTTTTTTTGACGGTTTGACCAAGACGATATCAAAAAGTTCCCCTAAAGTAGCCTCGCCGGCTAAAAAGAGGGCGGGTGAATTCGGGTTAAGGTACCCTTTTAAATTTTCATAGCGGGCGACGTTTTCCTTTGGATCATAAAACCAGAGTTTTTTGCCGTCCAGCACCATTACCCGTCCTTTGGGGTTGTCGTATTCCCATTTCATCATGGCAGGTTTCAACATCGTCATCCGCCCCGTGAAGGTTTGTACGTCGCCAAAGCCTTTGCTTTCTATTTTTTGGGTAAACGACGCACTCATCGCCTTTGTGTTGATAAAAGATTTTTCAACTTTTTCTATAACCGCGTGCGAGTTATCGTTGTCAGCCTGCGCCAGGATAGCGGAGCAGAAAAAGATGGCCGTAAAGACGTGAGATGTTTTAAAAAAAAATGACATGTTGAACAAAATATGTTTCTAAAAGTGGCTTGCTGACTGCGCCCGTTTGCCGGAGCCGGGTGTAATGCGCCCAAGGGAGATGAGCCTTATAGCGTCTGGATAAATAATGTGTTCTTTTGCAAGTATTCTGGCGCTTAAAGTTTCAACCGTATCGTGTGGCTCAACGTTTACGACAGCCTGAGAAATAATGGGGCCGGTGTCTACCCCTTCATCTACGAAGTGAACCGTTGCGCCAGATACCAGAACTCCATAATCCAGCGCCTGCTTTTGAGCGTCAAGGCCCGGGAAAGATGGTAAAAGCGCGGGGTGGATGTTTATAACCCACCCGTCGAACCTGGATATGAAGTCGCTTGATAAGATCCTCATGAACCCTGCGAGGCAAACAAGGCGCACGCCGGATGCTTCAATAGCGTCTGCCAGGGCGGAATTGAACTCCTCCCGTGACGGGAAATGTTTACGTTCGACGACCTTGGCAGGTATCCCGTATCGTTCGGCTCGCTTAAGGGCGCCTGCGTCCGGCTTGTCGGACAAAACAAGTTTTATTTGTGCAGAAAGGTTTTCTTTTTCTATCTCGTCTATTATGGCTTGCAGGTTAGAACCCCTGCCGGAAGCCATGACGGCGATCGGGAACATCTCAGCTTGTGACGGCATGCTGTTTAGCTTCGTCCGATTCTGTGTCCAGGCTCAGTTCCATTATCTTTTTAATAAGCTCAATGTTCTGGGTGTGTCCGCTTTTTTTCGCGGTAAAATGGCCCCGTATCGGCCTGCCCAAAAGGTATAGGTCGCCGATAAGGTCGAGCGTTTTATGTCTTGCCGGCTCGTTTGGAAAACGAAGAGGCGTGTTTAACACTTTTTCGTCGTCTATCAGTATCACGTTAGATAACCTGCCTCCACTGGCCAACCCAGCCTCTTCCAGCTTTTTTATATCGCGCAAAAACCCAAAAGTCCGGGCGGGTGCCACTGTGTCTTTATAATCTCCTCCGGAACTATGGACATATTCATATCTTTGCTTGCCGATAGGCGGAGGATAGTCTAAAGAATAACGTATGGAGAAAGCATCCGCAGGCTCAACGCAAAGATAGGGGCCGTCGTCAGGATCGCCAACAGATATTTTTTTGTCTATGATTATTTCGTCAACCATCTCGTCCTGTTCTTCTACGCCGCTGTTTTCGATAAGCTCGCAGAATTCAAGGGCGGAGCCATCCATGATTGGGGCCTCGTCACCTATTTTTATAAGCAGGTTGGAGATGCCATAGCTATGCAGGGCGCTCATTATATGCTCGATAGTTTTTATGGTAATCCTGCCGTTTGAGAGTGTCGTTGCGTATTCTGTGCTACGGACGTTTTCCAAAAGGGCGGGAATCTGATCGCCTGAACTGATATCACCAAAAACTATTCCGGAATTGGGTGGAAGAGGGGAGAGGATCATTCCCGTCTTGATTCCGGAATGAAGCCCCTGGCCGCAAAGTACGACAGAGTTTTTAAGCGTTTTTTGGATAACGCCGCTTTTTACCTTTTTACGTTTTCTGCCAGCCTTTTTTCCGGGAGTGTGGCCTGCAAGAGCCAGGTCAGTTTCTTCCATGCCATTTATGTCACCGTTTGTATTGAGCCCGTATTGCGTATCAAGCCCGTCAAGTGGCAGGTGCTCTTTTAAAAGCATTGTTCCTTCACAGGCAAGAACGGCTTTTTCCATTACTTCTTTTAGCTGACGCACGTTACCTGGCCACGGCGCTTTCACCAATGCCTGCAAAGCCTGCTTGCCAACGGATGTTATATCTTTGCCATATTCGTCGCAAAGCTCTTCTACGAACTGTTCTATAAGCTCTGGTATGTCGTCTTTGCGGTCACGCAGTGGGGTAAGCTTTACCGTTGTAGCGCTTAAAAACTTAGCCAGATTTGATTGTTGTACGACGTATTTAGCGTTTTCACCCGGGTTCAGAATTATCGAAGCCATTATTTTTGCATTAAAAGGAATGCTTCTTTTTCCGTCTATACTTTTTACGCATCCTGACTTGAGAATTTTTAAAAGCTTTTCCTGTAACGGTTCCGAGAGCTGTTCTATTCCGTCAAAAAAGATTACGCCACCATCGGCAAGTTCAAATTTTGAAAGCTTTTCGCCAGACGACTTGCTTGGCCCGTCAAACAACGTGGTTTCAAAAGACTTTTCGTTTGCAATTGAATCGCACGTAATATCTATGAAAGATTTGTCGCGTCGGCTCGACATGCTGTGTGTCATCCTGGCCACGAACCTTGCCCCGATTCCGGCTTCACCGATTATTAGTGTGGGGCTCGGCTTGCGGGAGGCTGATCGGATCATCCTGCGGGTATCTTTCATGGCTTTGGACGAGCCTATGAACTTCCGTTCTACGTTGTGTGCCGATTCTAAAAAAGTTTTCTTGCCTTTTGTCAGCCTGCTCCGCCGGCTTTTCAAGGCTTTTGAGACTGTGCGCAGAATTGAATCGAGAGAAAAAGGTTTCTCGATAAAATCGAAGGCTCCAATTTTGGTGGCCTTTACTGCGGTATCGATATTTCCATGTCCGCTCATCATTACGACCTCTGTGTCAGGGTCGATGTTTTTGAGCATCTTCAGGGTTTGTATCCCGTCTATTCCGGCCATCCATACGTCGAGAAGAACAAGGTCGGGAGCTTCTGACTGGATTATCCGCAAGGCGGTTTCGCCATCTGCGGCGCAGGAAACCTGGTACCCTTCGTCGGTTAGTATTTCCTGTAACGTCCCGCGTATGTTCTCTTCGTCGTCAACTACGATGATTCTTGCTTTTTTCATTACGATGCGTTGGTGGATAAAGAGGTATTATACGGCATGTCTGCCCGGCTATCTAGTTGTGATCTTGCAGTATATTGCCCACGCAGTTCATCTGAGCGGTGTTATGGGTAGTAAACTCATAAAATCGAAGGCAAGCCCCCCCTCGTGAATACCG
Source organism: Nitrospirota bacterium (assembly GCA_024278445.1). Lineage (GTDB taxonomy): Bacteria > Nitrospinota_A > UBA7883 > UBA7883 > JAJRTC01 > JAJRTC01. The sequence continues at coordinate 120 of JAJRTC010000192.1, read as the reverse complement.
ACAAAAATGCCAAATTAACATCCTTGGGTCGAGAGGTAATGATCCGCCAAGTTGTTGATAAACATCGCACAGCCGATGTCTGCGGGTTACTTGACCAATTATCCCGCCACCATCACTATC
>JAJRTC010000191.1 GCA_024278445.1 Nitrospirota bacterium | reverse complement strand
GCATAACCGAGGGACAAAAGGTAGAATACAGGCCATGAAAAAATTAATAGCGGTTTTGTTGGTTACGTTTTTAGGAGCCGGGTGCTCCACGGTGTCGCTTGGGGTGAAAGATACCCACGCCATAACCTCTGAAAAAGTGTCACGCATAGACGAAGGCTCTACCACCGTGGAGCAGTTAAACGAGATGTTCGGCAAACCGGAAATGAGTATTCCGGCTGAAAGCGGCGCTTACTATTTTTACAAGGATTTAAGCTTAAACTCGCTCTGGGTCGTTCTTGACGACAATCTCACCGTTAAAAAGTATACATGGTCTAATTGACCTCTAACAGGTTGCTGAAAAACTATTTTCAGTTGTCATTCTGAGCCCGTTCGATTCACTTTGTTCACTCAGGACAGGCTCCGCGAAGTAACAGTGTTATGAGATTCTTCGTCACCTGCGGCTCCTCAGAATGACAGTTTGAACGACTTTTTCAGCAACTTGCTAATAACGCCGCAACAATGCACAAACACCTCGTGGCGGGAGCTTGACATCCGGTTGAGCCGGTTTTATAAAACAACAGTAAAAAACAACTGTTATTCAAGGGATAGATTGATTTGTTTCAGGTAGAAAACCTTACAAAACGCTATGGCGAAGTAACCGCCGTCGACAACATATCTTTCACCATAGAGCCGGGCGAGATTTGCGGTTTTCTGGGGCCGAACGGGGCTGGCAAAACTTCTACGATGCGCATCCTTACAGGTTTTATGCCGCCTACGGAAGGGCGCGTGACTGTTGCCGGCTTCGATGTTTTTAAAAATCCGATGGAAGTAAAAAGGAGGGTAGGGTACCTTCCGGAAACAACCCCTATTTATACCGATATGCGAGTCGCTGAATATCTTGATTTCGTGGCTGAGGTCAAGGGCTTGCGTGGAAACGCAAAAACAAGAAAAGTTGCGGATATCATGGAGGTTACCCGTATAACGGATCGCCAGCGCTACCTTATAAGCTCGCTATCCAAAGGATACAGGCAACGCGTTGGGCTTGCACAGGCCCTTTTGAACGACCCTGAGGCGCTTGTGCTGGATGAGCCGTCCATCGGCCTCGACCCTGAACAGATTATAGAAATTCGCTCCATCATAAAAGACCTTTCAGGGAAACGTACGGTGATACTCTCCACCCATATTTTGCCGGAAGCGCAGTCTATCTGCTCGCGGATGATGATAATAAACAGGGGCAAACTCGTGGCCGCAGATAGCACCGAGGGGTTGACGAAAAAGTTTGCCACGAGTGGCAGGATAAACGTAAAACTTTTGGCCCCGCCTGATGAGGCCAAATCTGCAATTGAGGCTATCGATTCGGTTGATGTCGTTTCTGTGGAAAATGATGAAACCGGCGTTTCGGTTTTTTCTGTCGCCCCTAAAAATAAAACAGGCTTTAGAAAGGCTTTAACGCGCCTTGCCGTTAAAAAAGACTGGGAGCTTTTGGAATTATCCGAGGGGGCGGTAACTCTTGAAGATATTTATATAAAGCTTGTAACAGAAGAGCCGACACAGACTAAATTTGCGGAGAATGGCGAATGAGCGGAGCCTTGGTTGTGCTAAAGCGGGAGCTTAAGTCTTATTTCTACTCACCTATAGCTTACGCTATCATAGTCATGTTTCTCGTCATCTCCGGCTATTTTTTCTATTCCGGCATGGCGTTTTTTAGCGTGGCAAGTTTTGAGATGTCCCGCACGGTCGGCTTCACCGGCCCGCAGGATCTTGAAATAGCGGATTTTGTGCTTCGCCCGTTTTTTGGCAATATCGGCGTTATCCTGCTACTCATGGCTCCTCTTATTACCATGCGGCTTTTTTCCGAGGAAAAAAAGACAGGCTCCATAGAGCTTCTTTTTACATGGCCACTGCGTGATGGCGAGCTTGTTGCGGGTAAATACCTTGCCGCGCTGATAGTGCTTATGGCGCTTCTCATTCCAACGATGTCATATGCGATAGTTATCAATCTTTATACGGATGTTCCATGGGGTGTTTTGATCGCGGGCTATTTAGGCGTTTTTCTTTTAGGTTCAGCTTTCATAGCACTTGGCCTTTTTGTATCCACCCTCACGGAAAACCAGATTATTTCATCGGCCATAACGTTTGGATGCCTGCTGATATTTTGGGTGATCGCCTGGACTGCCGCTCATAACACCGATACTTTCTCGCAAGTTTTAAGATATCTTTCTATCCTGCGGCATCAGGACGACTTTGCCAAGGGAGTTATAAAACTGAGCGACGTTATATATTACTTCTCCTTTATTTTCTTTTTCATTTTTCTATCGCTTCGCTCGTTAGAATCAAAAAAATGGAGAGGCTAGAGTGAAAAGAAAAACTGTAGAATATGGCTCAAACGCCATCCTGTTCACAGTCATTACGTTAGCCTGCATTATCGGGATAAACCTTTTGGCTGTAAAAAATGAAAAAAAGATAGATATGACGGTTGGCAATGTTTTCTCGCTTGCGCCGCAAACGATTAAGGTTTTGAAATCGCTTGAGGACAATATCACGGTCTACGCTTATATACGCCCGGAGCAGGGTAGGGAAACCGCCGATCTTTTAGGCCTCTATAAATATGAATCAGGTAAATTCAGTTATCAGATAATTGACCCTGATAAAAAACCTGCGCTTGCCAAAAGGCACAATGTTACAAAATATGGAACATTCGTGGTCAAGGCCGATAACGGCAAATGGGAGGCGTTACAAAAACTTGGCGAGAACGAAATAACAAACGCCATACTAAAAGTAGTCTCCGGGGAAACAAAAGTTATTTACGTTCTAGGAGGGCATGGTGAACGGATATTGACAGATACAAACCCACGCGGTTGGTCTGGCATAAAAGACATTCTGACGCAGGCCGGATATGAAGTCAAGGGGCTTAACTGGTTTGAGACCGGCAAAATACCTGAAGACGCAGACCTTCTAATCGTCGCAGGGCCAAGGAACGATTATACCGAGAAGGAGATAGAACTTTTGAGGGCTCGTTTTAAATCTCGTGGTTCGGTTCTTTTTACCATGGACCCGGCGCAGACCCCTAACCTCGTGGCATTTCTTAAAGAGTGGGGCATAACGTTAAACGACGACATGGTGCTGGATACTGTTAGCGAGAAGTTGGGTTTTGGCCCGCTGGTGGCGGCCATGGCGACATATCTGAACCATCCTGTCGTAAAAGATATAAAGGCCGCATCGTTCTATCCTGTGTCGCGCTCGCTTACGCTTGATACCTCCAACGACAAAATTGAAGTTTTGGCGATAGGGCAAACTGCGGCGCAAAGCTGGGGCGAAACCGACCTTGTGTCTATAGAAAAAGGAGCCCCCAAATATGATGAGGGACGTGATTTTGCGGGGCCAAGAATAATAGCCGCAACGGCGGAATGGGAAGTTGGCAAAACTTCGGAAAAACTTAAAATTGGAGAGGCTCCTAAAAGGGCGAGAATCGTAGTGGTTGGTGATTCTGATTTCGCGTCAAACGCGACTTTAGGTCTATCCTCAAACAGAGATGTGTTTTTGAACATGATAGGCTGGCTGGCTTTCGATGAAGCAAGGATTTCTATACGCCCCAACAAGGCAGGATTTCACCCGCTCGTTTTTACGTCTGACCAGCTAAAGGCCATATTTTGGCCTATTGTGGTGATATTGCCACTT
>JAJRTC010000190.1 GCA_024278445.1 Nitrospirota bacterium | reverse complement strand
GGTGGCTTTTGCCATGTTAAACTGGTTAGACGTGCCAAGCGATTTCGTAAGAATGTCGCGCACACCAACAGCTTCAAGTATGGCTCGCACGGCACCACCGGCTATAACACCGGTACCGCGTGAAGCAGGTTTTAAAAGCACCCGGCCTGCGCCAAAATGCCCTTCAACCAGATACGGGATGCTGGTATCTTGCAGACAGACGTCAAACACGTTTTTCTTGGCGGCGGCCACGGCCTTGCGTATAGACTCCGGAACCTCGTTCGCCTTACCAAAGCCTAACCCGACCTTGCCATTTTTATCTCCCACCACAACAAGTGCAGAAAAAGAAAAGCGCCTGCCGCCTTTAACGACCTTGGCAACACGGTTGATGGTTATAACTTTATCTACAAGCTCTCGGTCATGGCCATCACCATGTTCGTCGGCGCGGCCCCTGCGGTTCGGTCTGTTATTATTTTCTCTCACAAAGCAATCCCTTTTTCACGAATAGCGTCAGCCAGGTCTTTTACCCGACCATGATACTTGTAGCCGTTCCTGTCAAACACGGCCCTCGTTATGTTGGCACCACGAGCCTTCTCGGAAATGGCACCACCAACCCATTTAGCCGCCTCACGGTTTTTGCCTGTAGCCTCTGCCCCTTTATCTTTTGTAGAGGCGGACGCCAAAGTTTTACCGGTCGAGTCGTCTATCATCTGGGCATAAACGTTTTTATTGCTGAAAAAAACTGTAACGCGAGGACAATCTGCCGTACCGGAAATCTTGTTTCTGATCCTGCTTTTGCGCCCAATTCTGCGCCTTACCGTTTTATCTTTTATTGCTCTATCCATAATTTTATATTCCTACTTTGCGGCCGCTGTTTTGCCGGCCTTACGGCGTATCCGTTCGTCGGAATAACGCACGCCTTTACCTTTATAAGGCTCAGGCTTTCTTAACGCCCTTATGTTAGCGGCGACCTGGCCAACAAGAGCCTTGTCCATGCCTATTATTTTAAGCTCGGTCGGTTTGGGAGCCTCGAAGGTGATTCCTTCCATCGGTTCTACGGTTATCGGATGAGAATATCCGAGTGAGAACTCAAGCCCCTTGCCCTTCATCAAAACACGGTATCCAACGCCCTCAATAAGCAGGGTTTTGCTGAATCCTTCCGATACGCCAGCAACCATGTTGAACAACAACGCACGGGTTAACCCGTGAAGAGACCTGTTCTCCCTGGCGTCATCCGGCCTTTTCACAAGAAGTTTTCCGTCTTCTAAAGCAATGTTCATATTGGGATGACAGTCCCGCTCTAAAGTTCCAAGCTTACCTTCAACAGAAACGTGTTGGCCGTTAACTTTGACCTCCACACCCTGCGGAACGTCTATCGGTTTTTTTCCTATGCGTGACATCTTGCGCCCCTTACCACACGTAACAGAGAACTTCGCCGCCCACGTTGGCCTCTCTGGCCTCCACGTCGGTTAATATTCCCATGTTGGTAGATAAAATAGCCGCCCCCAAGCCGTTTCTTACGCTTGGAATTTCGTCAGCACCGGCATAAACCCTGAGGCCGGGTTTGGAAACCCTTTTTAAACCGTTTATGGACGAAACACCTTCTTTATACTTCAGCTTGATTTTAAGCATGCCCTGCTTATCGTCTCTTAAAATTTTAAAGCCGCTGATATATCCTTCATGGCTCAAAAGAGCCGCGATCTCGGCCTTTATTTTCGACGACGGCACATCCAGGCTGTCGTGGTTTGCCATAACGGCATTTCTGATCCTCGTCAGCAAATCAGCTATCGGATCACTCATACTCATGTCGGTTTCGCCTTCTTCTATAAACTAACTTAATGTATTTACCAGCTGGATTTCGTAACGCCAGGAATTTTACCCTCAAGCGCAAGCTTGCGGAAACAGACCCTGCAAATCCCAAATTTTCTCAGAAACGCCCTTGGACGGCCACAAAGACCACAACGGCTATAGGCCCGCACAGCGAATTTCGGTTTCTTCTTCTGTTTTGCTATAAGGCACTTCTTGGCCACGTTTCCTCCGTTAATTCCTGAACGGCATACCAAGATGCCGCAGAAGGCTTTTGCCCTCGGCATCGGTATTGGCCGTTGTCACTATCGTAATATTAAGACCCTGAACCTTGTCTATCTGATCGTAATCTATCTCAGGGAATATAAGTTGTTCCTTAACTCCCAGCGTATAGTTTCCGTGCCCGTCGAACGCCTTGCCAGAAACGCCCTTAAAGTCACGAATTCTTGGAATAGCGGTAACGATCAATCGCTCCAAAAACTCATACATGCGGACGCCCCTGATGGTAACCGCAACACCTATGCTTAAACCCTCGCGAAGTTTAAAGTTACTTATAGCTTTCTTCGCCTTGGTTATAACCGGTTTCTGGCCCGATATCGTACGCAAGGTATACTCACCAACATCCAGAACCTTGGCGTTCTGGATAGCCTCGCCCAACCCCATGTTAAGCACGATTTTTGTAAGTTTCGGGGTCTGCATTACGTTGCCGTAACCGAACTCTTCCATCATGGCGGGGGCTACATCTTTTTTATAACGCTCAACTAAACCTGACATTTTTTACTTTACCTTAATCATCCAGCATCTCGCCGCATTTGCGGCAGATGCGAACTTTTGTTCCATCTTCAAGTATTTTGGCACCGATGCGCACGGCCTTGTCGCATTTAGAGCAAAAGATGGCCACGTTACTTGCGGCAAACTTCGCCTCACGCTCAATTATGCCGCCCTGCCTCTGCTGAGGCGTGGGGCGCTGATGACGCTTCACGATGTTAACCTTTTCCACTATCACCCGTTCTTCGGCAGGAATGGCCTCGATAACGCGCCCCTTCTTGCCTTTATCCGCACCCGCTATCACAACGACAACGTCATCTTTCTTTATCTTCATTTTGTTTTTAACTCCCAAAGGCATTACAGCACCTCCGGAGCCAGTGAAACTATCTTCATAAACTTCTTGCCTCTCAATTCCCTGCCGACAGGGCCGAATATACGCGTACCAACCATATCTTTACTGTCATCAACCAGAACGGCGGCATTATTATCGAACTTTACGTATGTGCCGTTCAAGCGACGTATCTCTTTTTTCGTGCGAACGACAACGGCATTTTTAACCGTCCCCTTTTTAGTTGGGCTATTGGGCAAAGATTCTATAACCGAAACTTTTATAATATCCCCTATGCTGGCGTAACGCCGGTTGCTCCCGCCCATCACCTTTATGCAACGGACGCGTTTGGCCCCGGAATTATCCGCAACGTCCAGCACCGTCAGTAACTGAATCATTGTTTATCCTGCGCTCCTGCTCAAAACTTCACCCAGACGCCATCTTTTAAGTTTGCTCAAAGGACGCGTTTCAATTATTTTTACCTTGTCGCCAATCTTGAGGGTATTCTCCTCGTCATGGACGTGATAGCGCTTTCCACGAGTAAGAACTTTTTTCAACACCGGGTGCTGTATAGTTCTGTCCACACGGACAACGGCTGTTTTATCCATTTTGTCGCTTACTACAACGCCAACTCTGGTTTTTCTGTATCCACGGCTTTTCACTTCTTCGCTCATTCTTCAACTCCCGCTTTTGCGGCCTCCTTCTTGCGCTGGTTTATCAGGGTATTAACCCTTGCGATATCCCGCCTCGTGTCGCGAAGCTTGGCCGAGCTGTCCAGCTGGGCCGTAGCATGTTGAAACCTTAATTTCATATAGGACTCCTTAAGCTCAAAAAACTTAAGGGAGATTTCATCTTCCGTCATTTCGCTTAGCTTCTCGAACTTCATATTACAAAGCTCCTGTCATCTTTATTAAGGTATCGCGTTGCCACCGGCAACTTGTGGGCCGCACGACTCATCGCTTCTTTTGCGACCTCCGGGGCGACGCCGTCCAGTTCAAAAAGAATCCGGCCTTGCCGTACGCGGGCAACCCAACGATCAGGCGAACCTTTACCTTTACCCATTCTTACTTCGGCAGGTTTTTTACTCAACGGCTTATCAGGGAAAACGCGTATCCACACTTGGCCGCCACGCTTAACATGACGAGTGATGGCGATACGAGCCGCCTCGATCTGCCGGTCGGAAATATATCCGGGTTCCAGCGTTTGCAAAGCGTACTTGCCAAAACTTATTTTCGATCCACGCCAGGCTATCCTGCGATTGCGCCCTTTTTGGCGCTTTCTGTATTTTACTTTTTTAGGCATTAACATGGGTAGTTACTCCGTAGGCTCGACGGCTGTTTTATCAGTAGTCGGCCCATCAGGCGGCAGGCTCACTTTGGCGGCCTCCACAGCCTCTTCTATCTGCTTTTGGGCTCTAAGTTTCTTCTGCGTTTCCAACCTTCGGGCGTCACGGCCAGATAAAACTTCGCCTGTAAAAATCCAAACTTTTATTCCTATTATGCCAAACGTCGTGTTCGCCTCGGCAACGCCATAGCTCACATCGGCTCTTATAGTGTGCAACGGAACGCGGCCTTCGCGATACCATTCGGTTCTCGCGATCTCAGCTCCAGCTAAACGACCGGCACAGTTAATGCGGATACCCTTCGCGCCAAATCTCATCGTGGTGGAAACAGACTTTTTCATCGCCCGACGAAACGCCACTCGGCGTTCTAACTGAAGTGCGATGCTCTCAGCTACAAGCTGGGGGTTAAGCTCCGGTTTCCTGACCTCTTTAATATTCAGAAAAATTTCGTTCTCCGGAACCATCTGCTGAATCGAGACTTTTAGTCTGTCGACCTCCTGCCCCCTCTTGCCGATAATTATGCCGGGTCTTGCGGCAAATATATTTATCTTTATCTGCTTGCCCTTGCGTTCTATCTTTATGCTGGAAATACCGGCATGATACAGCTTCTTTTTGATATGTGCCCTAAGCTTCAGGTCGGTATGCAAATACTCGACATAAGAGGCTTTGGCGTACCAGTTGGACTCCCAGTCCTTGATAATTCCAAGCCGAAACCCTGTTGGGTGCGTTTTCTGGCCCATCTGTTACTCTTTCCCCTTATCCGTGTCAGACGATTTTTTCTCTGCCGTCGACTTCTTAGCCACAGGCTTCTTCTTTACCGTCGGCTCTTTAGCCTCGGCACCCTTCTTTTTGGCTAACAGCTTTTTAGCCTTCTTAGCCTCTATAGCGGCACGCCTCGCGGCTTCCTCTTCCTTGGCTTTTACATCTTCCTTAACTACTATGGTCAGATGGCTCGTGGGGCGGCGCCAGGTATCTGCCCTTCCACGCGCCCTGGGCCTGTATCTCCTGTGAACCGGCCCCTGATCTACCCATACCTCATGTATCAGAAGAATCTCAGGGTCTTCGACATTTTTAACTTCTGCGTTAGCCACAGCCGAGTTTAACAGCTTAAGCATCACCTCAGCGCCACGGCGTTGGGTGAAACGCAAAATCTTTTTCGCCTCTTCAACGTTCCTACCACGAACCATGTCCGCAATAAGTCTGGTCTTCTGCGGCGAAATCCGCTCAAAACGTAACGTGGCGCGAGCCTCTATAGCTTCCATCTTTTTATAAACCGTAAAACCTTTTAAATATAGCTTCTTACCGACCCTCAAGCATATCAGCCAGTTGGGAACCGATGATTTCGGAAAAAGTAGTAAGTATAGTTAGCCGGTATGGAGGTGTCAACCAATTTCGCAAAGTTTTTAACGCCTTTCGGCAACTTCCCTTACAACCGGGGCAAAACCACAAAAAAACGTGAGTCCCGCGCCTTTGACAATTGCTATAAATTCGTCTATTATTCTTTGTTTTTCAATCAGGTGCGATATCCAGTGAAAGCTATCCACATAAACCCGGCAAGCCCGTCTTATAAAGCCCTTCGGGAAGTGGCAGATATCATACTTAATGACGGCGTTATGGTTTACCCGACTGACACAATCTACGGGCTCGGTTGTGATGTTTTTTCAAAAAAAGCCGCTGAACGTATCTCTAAAATTAAAAAACGTGATCCGCTAAAACCATTTTCGTTTGTTTGCAGGGATATGGATCAGATAAGCGAGTTCGCTTTTGTTCCGAACTTCGGCTATAAGCTAATGAAACGCCTCCTCCCCGGCCCATACACGTTTATTCTTGAGGCAAGAAAAACAAACGTACCTAAAAAGATGATCGGCAAAAGAAACACCGTGGGAGTGAGAATACCAGACCACCCGGTATGCAGGATGATTATCGCGCTTACAGGAAGGCCGATTATATCTACCTCCGTTAATCTTTCGGGAGGCGAACCTTTAACAGACCCCGCCGACCTGCCGCAAAGTTTTTCCAGAAATATAGACGTCATCCTCTCCGAGGGGGAGCTTATCTCAGACCCTTCCACGGTAGTAGACCTCACTGGCGATATGCCAGACTTGATAAGGCTCGGCAAGGGGCCAGTGGACTGGTAACCTTTCGCAGGTGAAGTGTGAATGTTTTTTCACATTTTTGAGGTACAATGTCTTTTTAATTTTCCCACAAGCGAAGGTAAAAACTGAAAATGGGCGATATAAACGCGATCCGTCATTCGGCGGCGCATATCATGGCCGAAGCCATACAGAGCCTCTACCCGAACGCACAGTTCGCATACGGGCCGGAAACCAGCGACGGTTTCTATTACGATGTAAAAATACCGGACGGCTCCTTAACGGAAGACGACCTGAAAAAAATAGAAAAACTGATGCAAAAAATTATCAAGGGTAAACATGAGTTCAAGCGAGAAGAAGTGTCGCGCGAGGAAGCCTTAAAACTTTTCGCCGGCCAAAAATATAAACTCCTGACAATCGAAAATCAGTTAAAAGATGAAGCGACAGTCTCCATATACAGGCAAAACGGTTTTTTAGACCTTTGCCGTGGCCCCCATGTTGAAACTACACGCGACGTGCGAGCCTTCAAAATACACAGGATCGCAGGGTCATACTGGTTGGGAGACTCTAAAAATGAGCCACTACAGCGTGTCTACGGTTTATGTTTCGAAACGAAAGATGAATTGAAAGCCTATACGGTAATGTTGGAGGAAGCAAAAAAACGCGATCACCGGCTTATCAGCAAACAGTTGCACCTCTTCTCGTGGCATGAGGAGGGGCCCGGGTTCCCGTTTATGCTTCCCAAGGGCCGGGTTCTGTTCAACACCCTTATCGATTACATTCGCGCAAAAAACATTGAGCGCGACTATGTGGAGATACACACGCCGCAAATGCTGGTTGAGGACCTCTGGCACACCTCCGGCCATGCGGACTATTACCGTGAAAACATGTATTTCTCCGAAGTCGATGAACGGCAGTTTGCCATTAAACCGATGAACTGCCCCGGTGCCATGCTTGTTTACAAAGAGGGCAAAACGTCGTATCGCGACCTTCCACTGCGTGTAGCGGAACTGGGCCTTGTCCACAGGCACGAGTTGTCTGGCGTTCTGCATGGTCTTTTCCGCGCCCGCGCCTTTACGCAAGACGACGCGCATATCTATTGCGAGGAAAAAGATTTAAAGAGCGAGATACAGGAAATTACAGACTACACATTCAAGGTATATCGCGATTTTGGTTTCGACGATTTTGAAATTTTTATTGCCACGAAACCGAAAAAAGCGATAGGCGATGACGAGGCATGGGAGAGCGCTACCGATATATTAAAATCGGCACTGGACGAACAAAATATCGAATACAAAATAAAAGATGGCGAAGGCGCCTTCTATGGCCCTAAAATAGAATTTAACGTTAAAGACTGCTTGGGACGCAACTGGCAACTAGGCACGGTGCAGG
>JAJRTC010000189.1 GCA_024278445.1 Nitrospirota bacterium | reverse complement strand
GAAGTGCCGATAGGCAAAGATGTAACGCACGGGTTTGCCACCGCGCCTCCTAGCGTTAACACCCTTTCCGTAACAGGTGTGCCTTCTCTCGCGTCGTTTAGCTGAACCAGCGTTCCAACGTTCATAACAAGCGAGTTAACCATTGGCGGTATGCCGCCTTCCGGCACTATTTTACCCGTTGCTTCATAAACTAAAAATTGTTCGTCACCGGAAGGATAGATATTGGGAAGCTCCAAAATTTCCATGTTGCTTCCGTTAATCGATGTCCCTATAATTTCAATCGCTTTTTTATATTTTTTCTTTATGGCAATCACAACGCGCGGTCTTTTTTTAAGCTTAGCCTCAAACTCGCAGGCTACGGCTGATAATCCGGCAAGCAGGTCGTGCGCTCTCTTCTCCATGAGCCACTGGTCACCGCTCATCAAAGGTTCGCACTCCGCCCCGTTAACGATAATATTTTCAACCGGAGTACCAACTTTTATATGCGTTGGGAAGCCTGCGCCACCTGCACCTATAATTCCCGCGTCCCGAACAATATCTGATAGCATGCTAAAATCCTCCGGCCATTTTCTAGATGATCCTGAAGCGATCTTTTAGTGTGCAACGGCGCTCGCGGGTGAAGTGTATTGCCGTGGTGACGCCTTCGCCTGTCGGGCTTGCGATTGTGAAAGATGCGTGTCCTTCGCCACCATACCCCAACCCTGCCACGCTTGGGCCGTTTTTGATGAATATGGATGTGTTAATAATCCTCGCCATTCGGGAGAGGTTGTCTACGTTGGTGGAATGCATTATAGCCGTATGGCCAAAGCCGTGTTCGGCTTTCATGGCAAGGTTTATTCCTTCATCCACGTTCTTGATTCGCACAAGCGGTATAACCGGCATCAGTTGCTCCATTGCGACGAGTGGGTGGTTTTTATCAACGTCGCATATAAGCAGGCGTATTTTCTCACTTGCTTCCATGCCAATGGCGCGGGCGATTTTCCATGCGTCCTTGCCGACCCATGCCTTGTTTATTTCGCCATGATCGTCATCACCCTCCGGTGCGCGATTTATTACGAGTTTCTCAATCTTTTTAATCTGCATCGGCGTAAGTTTTAAAGTTCCGTGTTTTTGCATCTTTTCAAGCAGTTCGTCGGCTACTGAATCAACGCAAAAAATTTCCTTCTCCACTATGCAAACGATGTTGTTATCAAAAGAAGCGCCATCAACGATATGTTTTGCGGCTTCATCTATGTTAGCGGTTTCATCTACAACGACGGGCGGGTTGCCTGGCCCTGCGCAGATAGCTTTTTTGCCAGACTTCATGGCGACGCTCACAACCCCCGGCCCGCCTGTTACAACCAGCATGCGAATATCTTTATGCGTCATTAGTTCTTGTGCGCTCTGGATGGTTGGAGTTTCTATGGCGGTTAAAAGGTTTGCAGGGCCACCTGCTTTTATGATCGCTCCGTTCAAGAGGCTAATAATCGTTGCGGTCGTTTTTTTCGCCGTTGGGTGTGCGTTAAAAACGACTGCGTTGCCACCTGCTATCATGCCGATCGCGTTAGATATTATCGTTGCGACGGGGTTGGTGCATGGCGCGATTGCGCCTATTATCCCGTATGGCGCACGCTCCATTATGGTAAGCCCGTTATCACCTGAAAAGGCTGAAGGTTGCAAAACCTCAACGCCGGGAGTTTTTTCAACAGCCAATTTATTTTTAGCGATTTTATCTTCTACTCGCCCAAGGCCGGTTTCTTCTACCGCCATTTCGGACAGGCTTTTTATTTCTGCCCGCACGGCGTCGCGCATCGATTCTATAATTTTTTTGCGCGATTCAAGTGGTGTATCTCCAAGAGCGATAAATGATTCACGCGCAGAGGCCACCGCCTCGTCGACCGTGGCGTAAAGCCCTATCGATTCTGCGCTAATATTGTTTGAAGGTTTGTTGACAATAGCCGGTGCGGTGGTGTTAGCTCCCGCCGGGGCCTTCTCAAGCCTTGCCACCACCCGGCTTACTATGTCTGCTATCTGCCCATTATCCAGATTCATGAGTTATAATCCACCATGCAAAATTTACATCTACCAATTCAGTTTCTATCCGGCGCATAAAATTCGGGTATAATGCCATTGTCGTTTGTTGCGCCGGAACTAAACATCGGCCACTTCCAGCGGTTCTGATTTGTTAAACGCAGTTTTGCCATTAACGTCCCATGTATCCACAATGCCCATAACAACGGCGTCAACCGGCCTTTCGGTAGTGATATCTGTTTGCCTTGCCGCAGAACCTGTGGAGTAGATAACAACATCGCCCAACCCTGCTTGCACAGAGTCTGCCGCCACGTGATAACCTTTCGCAAGTTTCCCCGTGATGTCAAGGTTCTGGACAAGAAGAAGCTTTAAGCCGATCAGGCTTTCAGTTTTTTTGGTGGAGACAACCGTCCCCACCACTTGCCCTAGCAACATGGCTTACGCCTCAACCTTCGACCTGCCCAAAGGGAGAGCTGTGTCTACATTGCTGTGCGGGCGCGGGATTACATGGACAGACACAAGCTCGCCAACTTTTTCTGCCGCGCGTGAGCCTGCTTCCGTTGCCGCTTTTACAGCCGCCACATCTCCGCGAACAACTGCGGTTACATATCCGCCGCCGATTTTTTCATAGCCTACGAGTTCAACCCTGGCCGCTTTCACCATCGCGTCAGAGGCTTCTACCATGCCGATAAACCCCCTGGTCTCTATCATTCCTAACGCTTCTGACATTTTTGATTTCTCCTTTTATTTACCAATTACAGTTTTTAATTTACGTTATTTCTTTTTCACAAGTTCCACACCGGTTAAGCCTTCGACAGCAGATACGGCGGCCTGCGATGCGGCGTCAATATCCGCTTCCGATCCTGACATGTAAAGCCTGCCGAAAGCTCCAAACGGGCGCACCTCGATAAGTTTTACGTTTGCCGCTTTTTCCGCTTCGTTGGCGGCGTAGATGACATAACCTGCAGGCTCGGTCTCCAGTATGAAAAGAGATTCACCCGGCAGGATCATGGAGCCACCCCTGTTACGGTTTATAAGCTGGCACTGATAAGACTCCATCGCCCGTATGATTTGGTTAGACGCAAGCCTCGGCTTTATCCTGTCTGACTCTTTGAGGTTCAAAAAGTCCAGCACCGCTGAACCTGCGCTCATAACCTCGCCCTTGTCCTGGTCGTGAACTTCCAAAAGCCCGTAGGCCCGTTCGACGATCTGCACTGCCGGTTGTACTTTTGTTGCTTTTAGAGCCACATCGAGAACGCGGTTAATGGAAAGTCCTGGCGCAATCTCGACAAATAGCGAAGCCACACCCGGCACCGGGGGAAAACCTTTGGCGGTAGACCCGATAAAGGTGGCCAGTTGCGCCTGCAGGCTATCTAAAAAAACATAGGTTCTAAGATTTATCATTCAATTGCCCCATTTTATTCAATACTGTTTTATGGTTATTACGTCTTCAATTTTTTGTGCGCAAACAAGTGCCCGTTTTTGATTTTTAAGCCCAAGCGAGACGTAAAGTAAATCCAGAATGCTCGACTGGGCTATACGGGAAGACAATGCTTCTGCCCTGAATTTTGTCTCCTTGCTCGCCGTGACAAGCGTTATATTGCATGCCTTTGCCAAAGGTGACAGGAGGTTGTTTGTTATCGCAATGGCAGACGCGCCTGCCGATCGAGCGACTTTCACAGTTTCTACAGGGTCGATCGTAGCCCCGGAATGGCTTATGGCGAGAACTGCGTCCCCCTTTTTTAGAAGGGCCGCCTCCATCATCATAAGGTGCGCGTCACTTTGCAGGGTGACCGTTAGCCCAAGCCGCATGAACTTTGAATATGCTTCAAGCGCGATAGGGGCGGATGTGCCTACGCCGATTATCAAGGTTTTGCCGGCACCGTTTATATGGCGGGTTGCGTCTTCAACGGCAACAGGATCCAAAACGCTTAAGGTCTCCTGCAGGGTGTTTATGTTTGCGCCAAAAACTTTACGGGCAAGAGTGGCCGAATTATCTTTTTCCGTTATATCTTCGTGCAATGTGGATGCCAGTGGTGTGACAAACTCCCTTGCCAACGCAATTTTCATGTTCGCAAAACCTGAAAATTTTGCTGTTCTGCAAAATCTTATAATCGTGGCTTCAGAGACTTCCGCTCCGGCGGCAACCTCGCCTATCGACTGGGCCAGCACGTCGTCTGCGTTTTTCATTACGTATAACGCCACCTTTTTTTCGGCAGGCAGAAGAGATGGCGCCAGGCCGCGTATTCTTGCGATTGCGCCGCCGGGCTGTTTTGTTGTCGTCTTGCTCACGGTTTCCCTGAAATTATGATTTATGCTTGAATAATAAGCTGTTTCACTCGTTTCGTCAAGTAAAACTACTTTATTTATAAAAAAATGAAGTAAAGCTACTCGACCTGCCTGCTTTTGGCGCGCTTATATGAAGATGTTCCGCCCGCTTTAACTTGCTTTCGTGTAATCTATTGATATTTAATGATTTGCCATTTAAGAAAAGGGCTGAAAAAGCGCCTGTAAAATGGTATAATCCCTCTTTTCTGTTTGAAGATGTAAGGTTATACAAATCAAAGGGTTGGCATGAGCGAAACAGCGGATACGTCGGTACTTCCGATATCTATCGAAGACGAAATGAGGTCGTCGTTCCTCGAATATTCGATGAGCGTCATAGTTTCCCGCGCCCTGCCGGACGTTCGCGACGGACTAAAACCTGTTCACAGGCGCATCCTTTTCGGGATGAGCGAGAACGGAAACACATATAACAAGGCATATAAAAAATCGGCCAGAACCGTTGGTGACGTCATGGGTAAATATCACCCGCATGGCGACTCTGCCATATACGACGCGATGGTGCGTATGGCCCAGCCGTTTTCGTTACGTTATCCGCTGATCGACGGGCAAGGCAACTTCGGTTCCGTAGACGACCCTCCGGCCGCCATGAGGTACACTGAAGCGAGGCTCGACAGAATAAGCGGAGAGGTGCTTGAAGACCTCTACAAGGAAACGGTCGATTTTTCTCCCAACTACGACGAATCGCAATTTGAGCCGAAGGTTTTACCATCCAAGCTTCCAAACCTTTTGCTGAATGGTTCAGGCGGCATAGCCGTTGGCATGACGACTAATATACCGCCGCATAACTTGAGCGAGGTAATAGACGGCATCGTTCACCTGATAGACAACCCTGAGTGCGGGATCGAAGACCTCATGGGGCATATCCCCGGCCCTGATTTCCCTACCGCAGGGGAAATTCACGGGAGCATGGGAATACGTTCGGCCTACCACACGGGCCGTGGGCTTGTTGTTATGCGTGCAAAGGCTCACATAGAAATCGTTGGCAAAACCGAGCGTGAACAGATCGCGGTAACGGAAATTCCATATCAGGTGAGCAAGGCGCGGCTGATAGAAAAAATAGCGGAGCTTGTAAGAGATAAACGTATCGTTGGCATCTCCGATATTCGCGATGAATCTGACCGTGACGGAACCCGCATCGTAATAGAACTTAAGCGAGACGCCGTAGGGCAGGTTATTTTGAACCAGCTTTACAAGCACACCCAGATGCAAGATACCT
>JAJRTC010000188.1 GCA_024278445.1 Nitrospirota bacterium | reverse complement strand
GGTCGAAAATGCCTTTCTCCACCTCAAGCGGTGGCGCGGCATTGCAACACGATACGCCAAGAATACAGCGTCATTCCTGGCTGCCGTTCAAATCAGGTGCATTGCGCTCTGGGCTGATATCTCGTGACGACACTATTTAGCAAATATAAGTATTTTTTTTAACGTCCCAGGGTATTTCGCCGTATAATAGCATGAGTGTGGATTCCGTCTTTGCACAGCCGTATTGCGCCGCCGGAATGCCTGTCATTGCTGTTGCGCAAATTAATGCGAATGTGAATCATTAAAATAGTATTTTAGAAGGTAACGCCATCTGATGCAGACCGCCATGGGCAAGGCAACAGGCACCAAGTCGATATTGATCGTAGATGATGAAGAAGAAATCTGCCGCCTGCTTGAGCGTGTTTTAAAAAGAAATGGTTATGAAGCGCTCACAGCCTCCACCGGAATGGAGGCTCTTGTGCGCGTGCAGGATCATAAGGTTGACCTTGTAATAACAGACGTGAGGATGCCAGGCATCTCTGGCCTTGATCTTATAAAACAATTACATGACTTAGACAAAAACCTTCCTATCATAGTCATCTCAGGATACGGAGGATACGGCTCCGCAATAGAATCTATAGAAAAAGGGGCCTTCTATTTTCTGAAAAAACCTTTTGAGACCGAGTCGATCCTGCAAATAACCGAAAAAGCCATGCGGCTCCCACATCTTGGAAACTGCAAGAGCCTTAATAACCTTGGCGTAACTCACTCAATCGAGTTTTCATTTCCAAGGGCGATAGACGCAATTTCCGGTATAACCCGGCATGTTTCAACAACAGCTGAATGCATGGGCTATTCCCAAAGATACTGCGCGTTTATGATCCCTTTCGTAATTGACGAACTGCTGTTTAGGGCTATACTCAAAAACCCTGAATCAAATAGCAACATCAACATTAACGCAACAATTACACCTGAAAAAATAGACATAACATTTAGCTCGGAACCGGGCTCGTTCATGTTTGAAGAGGTGCCAAATTCATTTGACGATTTGGACATTTCGAATGGCTCGGAGATAGGCATCATGATGGCCAAACAATATTCTGACGGGCTCTTTTTTAGCGAAGACAGATCAAGCGTAACTGTCACAATTATCAATAAACAGGAACGGTAACACAATGCAAACAACGACCAGAGAAGTCGGTTCAATTACGGTTATCGATTTAGCGGGCAATATAAGAACAAATGAGGACTACTCCGTATTTAAAAACGCTATCATTAATGTAATAGAAACAGGCAAAAACAAGGTCGTGCTAAATTTCAAGGAAGTCCGATTTATCAACAGCTCAGGGCTTGGCCGCCTTATTCTGGCGGCAAAAAAAGCCAAGGAAAACGGCGGGGCGCTGAAAGTTGTAAGTTTGTCTGAAAACTTACATGAGCTTTTCTCTTTTACAAGGCTTGACAGCAAAATAGACGTACACCCTACAGAAGAAGCGGCGTTGAAAGATTTTCAATAAATAACCTGTTTCATTGCTGGATATTCCTGTTAGCCTGCCCCCGACTCTGCGCTACAATATCTCGATATTCATTTTTTTCGATAACGCTGTAAATGACAAACGATAAAGTAATCATCGCCATGAGCGGCGGTGTGGATAGTTCCGTAGCCGCCGCAATCCTTAAAAAAGAGGGACAAAGCCTGATTGGAATTACCATGCGCGTTTGGGAGGATCCGGCAGGAACCGAAAAACGCCATGGCG
This sequence comes from Nitrospirota bacterium, assembly GCA_024278445.1. Lineage (GTDB taxonomy): Bacteria > Nitrospinota_A > UBA7883 > UBA7883 > JAJRTC01 > JAJRTC01. The sequence goes on along the minus strand of JAJRTC010000188.1, from coordinate 3,434 downwards.
CGTGCTGTTCCCTGGACGACGCAGACGATGCGCGGCGGGTGGCAGAAAAACTGAATATTCCACATTACGTTATGAACGTAAAAAAAGAGTTCAAAAAAAATGTTGTGGACTACTTTGTTGGTGAATACCTCTCCGGCAGGACACCAAACCCGTGCATTCTCTGCAATAGCGACATAAAGTTTGATTACCTCTTTTTACAAGGTGAAAAATTAGGCGCAAAATATGTCGCAACGGGCCATTATGCAAAAACAGGTAAATTTCACGATTTCCCGGTTATAATCCGTGGTGCAGACAGGGTTAAAGACCAGAGCTATTTTCTTTTTTCGATAAAGCCTGACAAAGTTCCAAGGATCCTGTTTCCATTAGCCGATCTCGATAAGGAAAAAACCCGCGCCATAGCAAAAGAGCTTGGCTTGAATGTTGCGCAAAAACAGGAGAGCCAAGAGATATGTTTTATACCAGACGATGACTATGCAGGGTTTATAAAACAGGAAGTAGATAGCAGGGCAATAGCTGGAGGCGACATTGTAAACAGAGCCGGTGAAAAACTTGGACGGCACAAGGGCCTCTTCAATTACACCATAGGGCAACGTAAGGGACTCGGGATAGCTCACAAAACACCTCTTTACGTCGTTTCAATAGAGCCTTCCACAAACCGTCTTGTAGTTGGCGAAAAAGATGAAGCATATGGCAAAACGCTACTTGCAAAAAAGATGAACTGGTTCGTTCCGCCTGAAGACTTTTCAAAGCTGGAGTTGAGCGCGAGGATCAGGCATAGGCACGAGGACGCAAACGCTGATGTTACAGTAAAGGACAACGGTGAAACAATAGTTGAGTTTGCAAAACCGGAACTTGCGATAACGCCGGGGCAGGCTGTAGTCATTTATCATGGCGACGTTGTAATAGGCGGCGGCTGGATAGAGAAAAAACTGGGATGAAAAATAAAACAGATTATATAAAAGCGCTTGACGTTGCAATCCGTTCGGCAAAAGCCGCAGGAGAAATACAAAAAACTTTTACGACCAGCAAAAACTTTAGCGTGGAGCATAAGGGCGAGATAGACCTTGTGACTGAGGTAGATATCGCCTGTGAAGAGGCCATAGTAAAAATAATAAGTGTAGCCTACCCGGAGCATGGAATTCTAACCGAAGAAGAAGGTTCTGCCAACACCGAGGCTGAAAATGTGTGGATAACAGACCCCTTGGACGGAACGACCAACTTCGCACATGGGTTTCCTGTTTACTGCTCGTCCGTTGCGTTAGTTTCAAGGGGAGAGCCTGTGGCCGGCGCTGTGTATGACCCTACACGCGACGAGCTTTTTACTGCAGTTAAAGGTGGCGGTGCTTTTTTAAACGAGTCACCAATAAAAGTGTCTGGCACAAAGGAAATTATCAACGCTCTTTTGGCAACCGGTTTCCCTTACTCCATAAAAACAACGTCCAAAAATAACTTAAAAGAGTTTGGTAATTTCGCTATGCGCGCACAGGCACTACGTCGCCCCGGTGCCGCCGCTATAGACTTGTGTTATGTTGCATGCGGCAGGCTCGACGGGTTCTGGGAGTTTCACTTAAAGCCATGGGATATCTCGGCGGGTGCGTTAATAGTAACGGAAGCAGGCGGCACCATGAGCCATAGCGCAGGAGAACCACTCGACGTTTACCGCTCAGACATTGTCGCGTCAAACGGATTGTTGCACACGGCAATGCTGGATATTCTGACAGGTTAATAATAAAAATGGACTACGCATATTAAACAAGGAGAGCTAAGTGGCACTGGAAAAAGCAGGCGGAGGTACCAGAATCACACAACCTGATTCAGAAACTATCAAGGTTTTTGAAGGGGGCGCCGCCGCCAGAATTTTTGGAGTCGTTTCCCTGTTGGGTGGAATCGCTATTATGTGGGACAACTCCAACAACATCGTTGACCTCACATTCATATTCGGAGCGTTATTGGCTTTGTTTGGCACAGCAATAGCCACACAGCGCTATAGCATGACACTCGATCGTCTAAAGGGAACATGGACATATGGAGGAGATGTCTTCTTCGTAATTCCTTTTAAAAGCAGTGGCTCACTTTCGGAGGTTGGCCCTGTGCGTATTGGCAGGTTATCTACCAACCCAAGCGAACATAACAGGGGGGAGCCTATTATTACTCATCCTGTTTCGGTAGAAGCTCAAAAGCGTGGTGGCGGTAAGGATGAACTCCGTTTTGGTAAATCATGGTCTCTCGATGAGGCACACGAAATTGCTACAGGACTTGCCGACTTTCTTGATCGGCCGGTTCAGGACGACTCTAACAAAAGCCAGTTATAAGCACTCCCTCAAAAAGCGTTTTTCACTATCTCAATTTCAGGTTTTGCGCTATCCGTAAAATCGACGGTTACGATATCGAACCGTACAGAAACGTCTTTGAACTTCTTTTTTAACAAGTATATTTCAGCCGCCCGCCGCAAACGGTTTCTGCGTTTGTTATCTACGGCCTCAAGCGGTTTTCCAAAAGAACGGTTAGAGCGCGTTTTCACCTCCACGAACACCAGGAGGTCTCCATGGGTGGCAATGATGTCTACCTCCCTTTTGCTGATCCTGCTATTGCGCTCTTTTATTTTATATCCGTCGGCGACAAGAGCTTTAACGGCTAAATCTTCACCCAGCTTGCCAAGTTTTATATGTTTGGCTTCGCTTCCGGGAATTAGTTTTGCCAACCCGCCGCTAAAATTGTCAAAAAAACGGCGAAGTGTAAACAAAGTGCCTCCTATACCTCAAGCTCCATCTGGCCGTTTTTGATTTTTTCACGCTCAAAAGGCGCAAGATGTTCAATAACCCCCCTGAACGTTTTGCGATGTATAGGGCACGGGCCATATTTTGCAATCGCCAATCTATGCGTTTTCGCACCATATCCTTTATGCTTTTCAAAACCGTATTCAGGATATTGCGTGGCGTATTCCTGCATCATCCTGTCTCTCACAACCTTGGCGATAACAGACGCGGCGGCTATGGAGAGCGAAAGAGAATCACCTTTCACAATCACTTTTTGCGGGCCATCCCAGGCTATCGCCTTGTTGCCATCTACCAAAATATAGTCTGCCACAACCGCCAGGCCTTCCACGGCCTGTTTCATGGCAAGAAACGATGCGGCAAGAATGTTTATATTATCAACAGTAGCTGAGGAAACGGCATGCCAGCTAACAGCACGGGCCTTGCTATTAATTACAGAAAAAAATTTGTCTCGTTGTTTCGCGGTTAACTGTTTTGAATCGGTCAACCCTTCCAGATGGAAATCATCAGGCAGAATAACGGCGGCGGCTATAACGGGGCCGGCAAGTGGCCCTCTGCCAGCCTCGTCTACCCCGGCGATGGCTTTTGCACCCTCGCCCATGGCTTCCGTTTCATATTTGAGCATTAGTCAATATATAAGTCTTTATGTTTTTCTTTCAG
>JAJRTC010000187.1 GCA_024278445.1 Nitrospirota bacterium | reverse complement strand
TGCCACGGTTATGGTTTTGCATTCGCCTTTCAAAAGGTTTGCCAGCATGGAATTTGTCAGGTTATCGAGCCTTAACGACGAAACGGAGAATTTTCCGCCACGCGAGATTATATGTGTGAAGATTTTTTCTATATCCGGATGGTCGCAGATCGCACTCCCCACAAGGCCGACTTTGCCTTTCGCGACAAGCCCTTCGTTTATGGCCGATAACAGAGGTTCCGTTTGAACATGGCGCGTAGGGCGGTAGATATATCCTGCGGCGCAAAACCTGCAATGCTTGCCGCATCCTTTACCGGTTTCAACGAGTGCCATATCGCCGAACACGGTCTTTTCCGTTTCAACATATGTTCTGTTAGGTTCCACCCCATAATTTTCGTCCCACTCACGTTTTACTTTTTGTGGGAAACCTATCGTAACTTTTACTTCGGTAATCGTACCATCGTCCGCATACACAGGTTTATACGCCGATGGAACATATGCTCCGGGGACATCTGCAAAAATTTTCAAATCTCCCTTGCCGTCTTTAATGATCGCATCGATAAACGGCCCGATATTTTTTTCACCCTCACCCAGTAAAACGACGTCTATAAAATCGGCGACAGGTTCAGGATTTAACGTAACCGCCACGCCACCCGTCACAATCAGCGGGTCACGTTTGCCGCGCCCTTTTAACGGAATACCGGCAAGCGAAAGAATCGACAACACATTAAGATAATCAGGCTCAAAAGTTACGGAGAACGCCACAACGTCAAACTCGCTCAAAGCCTTGCCGGTTTCCAGCGAACATATCTTTAGTTTGCGTTTGCCTGAAAACTCAGCTTCCTGTTTTGAAGGTAAAAAAGCGCGTTCACAAACCACGTCGTCACGCAGATTAAGCAGATGATATATCTTTTGAAACCCAAGATTGCTCATCCCCACTTCATATACGTTAGGGTAAACAAGAGCCACCGATAACCTGCCGACGTGGTCTTTTATAACAGTTCCACGCTCCCCTGCAAGGCGCTCCTTTGCCACGGTTTGCGGGTCAATCGCTTTTGGGGCGTCTCTTCTCTTTACCATGCAAGGCTCTGTATGTTACGTTTTACGATCATCTGAGTTAGTTATCGCATTTATAAGGTTAGTTAGGGTAATCAAAAGCGTTTGAACCCGCAAATTTACCAGGTAATTAAAAATGTTTAAACCTGTTGAAGAACAGATATCTGTCATCCGGCGCGGAGCCGTGGAAATCCTCATTGAGGACGAATTAAAAAAGAAGCTCCAAAAATCTATAGAAACTAAAACGCCACTGCGCGTTAAGGCAGGGTTTGACCCAACGGCGCCAGACCTGCATTTGGGGCACACCGTCCTTCTGCATAAGCTCCGGCAGTTCCAAAGCCTTGGGCACACAGTCCTATTTCTTATCGGCGATTTTACCGGGCGCATAGGCGACCCTACGGGGAAATCTGAAACACGCCCTCCACTTACGGAGGAGCAGGTAAAAGATAACGCAAAAACGTATCAGCAACAGGTTTTTAAAATTCTCGACCTGGAGAAGACGGAAGTCGTATTTAACAGCGAGTGGTTAAATAAACTCACGCCGCAAGACGTCATCGAACTAACCGCCAAACATACAGTGGCAAGGATGCTGGAGCGTGACGACTTTGCAAAACGCTATTCGGCAGGGCAGGGAATATCCATTCATGAATTTCTCTACCCGCTGTTTCAGGGTTATGATTCCGTCGCCTTAAAAGCAGACGTGGAGCTTGGCGGCAACGACCAGAAATTTAATCTGCTCGTAGGGCGCGACCTGATGCGAAGCTATGGCCAAACGCCGCAGGTGGTGCTTACCATGCCGCTATTGGAAGGAACCGACGGCGTTCAGAAAATGAGCAAGTCGTATGGTAATTACATCGGCATAGACGAACCACCTAAAGAAATATTCGGCAAAATCATGTCTATCTCCGACGATCTTATGCTGACTTACTATGAACTTCTGTCTGACAAAACCAACGAGGAAGTAAAAAAGCTGACTGAGGATATAAAATCGGGCGCACTCCACCCCAAGACAGCAAAAGTGAACCTTGCAAAGGAGATCGTGGCACGATTTCATTCCGTAAAAGAGGCAGAGGCCGCCTCAACCGAGTTTGAAAATATATTCAAAAAGAAAGACCTGCCAGACGATATCGCACTCTATAAAATTGACTGGGACGAAACCGAAAAGGTGTGGCTCCCAAAAGCGTTATGTGACGCAGGGGTGATATCAAGCAGTTCAGAAGGGAGACGGCTCATCAAACAAGGCGCGGTCTCCGTTGACGGCGAAAAGGTGAGCGACCAGGATTTCAAGCTTGCCAAAAACGGCGAGAAGCTTGTTAAGGTAGGCAAGCGCAGGTTTATAAAGCTGGTTTAGCCTCACGGTGCCGGCAACAAAAAGGCCAAAGTCTGGGTAGAAGATGCGACGATTTTACTAATGCTAAAGCCAGGATTTGCGTTTACAGGAATAGGGCTTTGCAAAAGGTACGATGTTCTTACCAAAGGGTGACCGGCTTTATTTAAGGGGTGACCAGCTTTCCGATTCTATCTTCCATTCCCCATTGACGTTAACAAGTTTCAGCTTTTTTATGCCTTTATCCTTGTAGCCCTTGGCTTTGTAAAACTGGTTAAACGCTTCGTATCGCTGGATGAAGCTTACGCGAGCCTTACCTCTCCTGAAAGCAACCCTAACATCTTCCGCCTGAACGCTAACAGTGTTGAGGCGCTCAAACTTTTTCCGTTTCTGGTCAAGCCAGTGCTTCTTGTTTACGCCACCTTGGGAAAATGTTTCGGCATAGTAGCTACCATATTTGTTTATATCCTTTAACATCCACGCTTCAAGCCAGCCGTTTACGGTTTCCCGGACTTCTGCTTCTTTGGATGAATCTGACGAAATCCCCGGAGCGGGAGCCGAAACCGGCTCTTGCGTTTTTGCCTCCTCCGGCTTGGGCGGCGCGGCGACCTCCTTAATAATTTTGATCTCAGGCTCTTCTATTCTCTGAACCACAAGTTCCTCTGCCGGAGGCGTGTTATCGGCGGTCCCAGGTTGTTTTATCGCAGGTTCCTGGCTTTTTTCAGGCGAATCCTGCTGAGCCGTCGCATCCAGAGGCATATATTCAATAACCTCTTCTAACAGTTCTATTTTTCTTCTGGCAGATTCAGAACCGGCCCCCAAGCGTATCGCCTTGTCGATTTCCTCGTTTGCAAGCGCCACATAAACGTCACCCAGGTTTTCATGAGCAGTGGCGAAGTTGGGATGAGAAACGATCAGGCCCTCTAAAATGGCTTTAGCTTCCTGCAGGCCGCCCCGGCTCGCATGAAGAACGGCCAGGTTGTTGTGCGCCTCCGGAATGCCGGGATGTTTTTGTGCAATTTCCTCAAGAAGGCTCTGGGCTTCATCGATTTTGCCCGTATCCGCCAACAGGGTCGCCTTTAAAAACTGGGCTTGCACATTGTCAGGATCTTTTTCCAAAACCGCGTCAACCCTTTTGATAGCCTCTTCGATATCGCCTGAATCGGCCACTGTAACAGCATCGTCAAGCGGTGCGGAAAACGACACGGCAGGTTGGATAAGCAAAGCCAACGCACAAAACAGATATAGGAACAGGCCAAAACCCGCTTTACTCGCACTTATACACGTTTTTGCGTTATCCATCCATTCCCCTAAAGCATCGCCCTGCGCAAATTTTAAACAGGACGGTTATTTTAGTATTCCAGCTTTTATTCTGGCAACCCCACCAAAACTACCAACCCATGCGCTTCCGTCAGAGGCAATCACCATGGAAAAAACGTTGTTGGCAAAAAGGCCGTCTTCTTTTTTGAATATTTTAAACTTGCCATCGCCATCAATTCTGGCAAGGCCGTTGCTGGTTCCTGCCCATATTACGTCGTCAGGGTCCTGGTACAACATAAAAACGTGGTTACCTGGCAAGCCCTCGGTGACTGTATAGTTTTTCCACGTCGTGCCGTCAAAACGCGCGAGCCCGCCTCCCCATGTTCCGGCCCACACAGTGCCGTCACGCCTGTCTACAAGTAGGGAGACGATGTAATTGGGGTTATACGCCACGTCCACGCCTTGAATGCCTTGCTCAAGCTTCTGTTTGGCGTGATGGGAAGAAACTTTGCCGGGGTCGTTTTTATATTGTATCTGGTCTTTTACAGCCTCAAAGTCTGCACCGAGGCCATGCTCGTGTTGCCAGCTTTTCCATTCACCGTTAACAAAACGCGCAAGCCCGCCTTCCGTGGCCAGCCATATCTCGCCGTTTTTTCCTTCGGCAAGACTGTAAACCCAGTCGTTTGGAAGCCCGCCGCTTGTGTTTTCTACTGTAAACAGCTCCCAGTTGGCAGGGTCATATATAGCCCCGCCCTTGATGCGGTTGGCACCAGACCATGTAGCCACCCACACATCTCCGTTGCTGGCTGTAAGTATGTCGTAAACAAAAGCGTCTCCCAAGCCGTCGGGGATATTCAGGTTATCCCATTTTTCCGTTTTTGCGTTGTAAAGGGAAAGACCGCCACCATAAGTTCCCACGGCTACTTTGCCGTCGAGTTGGCCTACATGGAACACTCCGTTGGAGAGAAGCCCGCTTCTTGTGTCGAACAGCCTGTAATCACCGGTTTTGATGTCATAACGAATAACCCCGCCGGAGAAGCCGACCCACACAAGGTCACCCTCGGCGTAAAGGTCTTTTACGTTCCTGTTACCGACACGGAAATGAATAGATTTTTTGGTACTGTCAACCGGAGTTTTGCCGCGTGTCGCGTCTTGTTGCGGAGGGGCCATCGCAGTTTTAGGCGTACTATTTTCAGAAACGACCGGAGCGATTTTTTGAGCCACCTCACCTGATGGCTGTGCGGTTTTTTCATCGCTTCCCATCCGCCCCACCATGTAAGCCCCCACTATTAGACCAATGACCACAACAACAAAAACCGTTATAACTCTCGAATCTACTCGCAACTGAGCCCTCTCTTTCGCATCTGTTCCATAATAACGCTATCTGCCAATTACCGATACCCCGTGCTGTGTACCGACCCAGACTTTTCCGTCGGAAGCCGTGGCGACAGAATAGACACTGTTATCAAAAAGACCATTATGCACATCCAGCGTTAGCCACTTTTCGCCGTCAAAACGGGAAACTCCGCCATTCGTCCCAAACCATAACGCACCACTATCGTCAATCGCTATGCTGTAAACGATGTTACCGGCCAGCCCGTCCTTTTTTGTGTAGTTTTTCCATGTTTTGCCATCAAAGCGGCTAACGCCGCCGCCCCATGTTCCGGCCCAGATAGTATCGTCGGGCTCCGCAACCACGGCGAAGACATAGCTACCGTTATATGATGCGTCGCCACCTGAGAGAATGCCAAGGTCATGCCTGGTACGCGTGCCAAGGCCGGTGTTCGGGTTTCGTTGCAACGTAGCCTCATTCTTCGCGCCAACGCCGTCGGCATGGCTCCACGATTTCCACTCGGAGCCATCGTACATGGAAATGCCGCCTTCTGTCGCAAACCAGACACGGTCTTTCGCATCAACCGCAAGGCCGTAAACCCATTCGTTAATAAGTTCGTCTACATACGTTGTCCATTTGCCGGTTTTAAGGTCGACATGGTTTGCGCCCGCCCAGGTGCCTATCCATAAATCGCCGTTTTTCTGGCTGGCAAAGGAATAAACCCAGTAGTCGGCAAGGCCATGCATGGGGAAATAGGTTTTCCACTCGCCGTTTTTATAGCGCGAGGCTCCACCTGCGTTTGTGCCAAACCATTTATATCCTTCGTTGTCTATTCCTATGGCGAATACATATTCGTTCGCAAGGCCATTGTCCCTGGTAAATGCATTCAGCATATTGTTCGTCTTAAGGTCGATCTCAAGCACTCCTACAGAGGTTCCGACCCAGATCGTATTTTTTGTTTTATCCACTGCCAAAGCGCGGACATAAACCCCCTCGCCTACATTGAAAGAGTCTATAACATGGTAAGTTCCTTGCCCCTCGTGATTGGGGACAGAGACCGCCTGTGCCATGGCCGGAACTCCCGCAAAGCATACGGCGGAAACAATATTCAGCAAAAGCAGAAAAACCACAGATGAGCTCATCTGTTTTTCTAAAAAAGCAAAAAACATCAATTTATGGTCCTAAGGTACCAAATAACATTTCTGATTTCATCTTTAGACAAAAGCCCAAGAAAAGCCGGCATTCCCCTTACGCCATCCTGTATGGCGGTAAACATATCTCTGTCGGAACCCAGCATATCAAACTTCCGTCTAAAATCCGTGGCACCAGGAACGGCGGAAACACCCTTGCCACCATGGCACATACGGCACAATTTATTGTAAGTTTTCCGCCCGTCAACGACGGAAAAAACACCAGGCTCCGCAGAACCTGCAAATATCATAACAACAGACAGGAAAGCCAGCGCTAACGTTGCAATTTTCAAATCCATCAGCCAGCGCCGCAATTCTCTACGATACTATACATTGGGATATATTCTACTACCACACTAAAGTAATTCAGGTAGCACTCTTTTAATTTTTTTTCTTATCTTTTTCACCAGCTCCACCAGCGGCTTTTTTCTTTTCCTGCTCCAGCGCCTCGTTCTTCTTGATAACTTCCAGCTTTTTCGTCCAATAAGTCACAAGGCTAGGATCAGGGTCAAACCCGAAAGCTCCATTCTTGTATATACCAATAAGGGACTGTATAGCTTGAACATATCCTTGTTCCGCCGCTTTTGTAAACCAGTAAATGGCCATGTCGCCATCTTTATCCACACCCTCGCCTTTTGTGTACATCTCGCCTAAGCCACACTCTCCCGCCGGGTGTTCCTGTTCCGCCGCCGCTTCATACATCAGAACCGCTTCGTCGTCAAACTCGGCATAATCCAGCAGGTATCCCAAATATGCCTGAGCAGGAGCATATCCGGCCTCGGCTGACTTTTTCAGCACCACCATCCCAGCGTTCAAGTCACCATCGTTGTAGAGCTTAACCCCTTCTTCATAGTCTTCCACCGGGCCACCCAAGGCCCAGGCAGGAGCCATAGCTACAAGCAGTAAAGGCACAGCAACATATAAACCCAACGCCCTTTTTACAGGTTTAAATAGCGGGTACGGTTTCACAGAAAGCCTCCTTGTTCACGCCGTTTTTTCATTTTCGTCCAACTTCCGGTACAGGCTTGAAAGACCTATATCAAGCCTTTCGGCGGCAAGTTTCCTGTCGCCATTGGCTTCTTGTATCGCTTTTTCTATGACCCTTCCCTCAAAAGCCTGAACCTGTTCACGCAGTCCCATTCCATTTTCAACAGCCACGGCCCCATGCCCGCCAAAAGAGGAACCCTTGGAGACATGAGGTGGTAAATCAGCAATAGTTATGTTGTTATTATCGGCCAGGGTCACGGCACGGCTTACAACATTCTCAAGTTCCCGCACGTTGCCCGGCCAGTCGTATGACAGGAGCAGTTCTTCGGCCTCCGGGTCTATAGTGAGAGGTTTACCGGGGGTAAGTTTCCCGGCTTCCCTACCTATGAAATATTTCATAAGAGTAGCAACGTCTTCTTTTCGGACTTTCAACGAAGGTATATCTATATGAAAAACATTTATACGAAAATAAAGATCTTCGCGAAACGTGCCTCCCTTCACCATATGCGGAAGGTCTCTGTTAGTTGCCGTAACTATTCTTACGTCTACGGGCCTGGTTCGTTCATGACCTACCGGGCGAATTTCTTTAGACTCTATGACATGAAGCAATTTAACCTGAAGGGCCAATGGTAGCTCTCCTATTTCATCAAGAAAAATAGTGCCTCCGTTCGCCTCCAGGAAAAGCCCCTTCTTGGCTTTTACAGCACCGGTAAAAGCGCCTTTGACATGGCCAAAAAACTCACTCTCCACAAGGTTTTCAGGAATAGCCCCGCAGTTTACAGGGATAAAAGGGGCATCGGCCCTGTCGCTTCGCATATGTATATCCCGCGCAACCATGCCTTTGCCAACTCCGGATTCCCCCGTAATAAGCACGGTGTTATCGGTAGGAGCAACTTTCTCCACAAGCCTGTCTATTTCTTTTACGGCTTGTGATTCCAATACGCAGGCACCCTCTTTTTCGCTCATTACAACGCGGCGCAAGGCGCGATTTTCGTTGCGCATGCCTATAAGTTTGTCAAGTAGCGCAATTCTGTGCAGGACGTCCTCCTCGCGCACAGGTTTTATTATGAAATCATGGGCACCGGCCCTCATGGCTTCTATGGCTACGTCCATAGAGGCGTAAGCCGTCATCATTATGAAAGACGCCTCTATGCTCGCCTTCGATGCACGGTGTACTACGTCTATACCTGAAATGTCGGGCATGTTTATATCGCAAACTACGATGTCAAAATCGCCGTCGGCAAGCTTGCTTAAAGCCTCCTCGCCATTTTTAGCGCTATCGACAAGGTAACCTGCCTGCTTTATATATGACGCCATTACCTGCCTTATCGCAGTTTCGTCATCAACGACAAGAACCTGGGATACGCTCATACGTTTACTCCATCGCTCTTTTTGCCTGCGTCAGGTTTTTCTTCCTCGTTTCCTTCGAGAGGTAAAATCACTCGCACGGTGCTTCCTTTGCCAAGCTCAGACTTAATGTCTATCGTCCCTCCATGCCCTTCGGCGATAGCATGGCATAACGACAAACCCAGCCCGGTTCCCTTGCCGGCAGGTTTTGTAGTGTAAAAAGCTTCAAAAGCGTGTTCCATCGTCTTCTTGTCCATCCCGTTACCGTTGTCAGCAACAGATAATATCACGACATCGTCTTCCTTGTAAGTTGAGCAGGTTATGGTGGGAGTGCGCCCTTCCTTGCCCAAAGACGCATCTGCCGAGTTTATTAACAGGTTCATCACAACCTGCAAAAGCTGGTCGCCTATTCCGGGAACGGCTGGCAGGTCGTCATCAAGATTTAACTGCAGGTTCACCATCCTGAATCTTTTATCGTATTTCATGAGGCGGCTTGCGTTACGAACGATCCCGTTTAAATCCAAAAGCTGGCGAGTGCGCGGTTGTGGAGAGGAAAATTCAGATATCTCTCTTGTGATCTTGGCAAGCCTCTCCGTGTGCCGCAAAATAAAGTCCATGTTACCGCTACATGCCTCGTTCATACAACGATTGCCGGCAACCTGTTTTTTTCTCGATTCGTAAACCAGGGCGCTGATAGCGGCAATAGGGTTGCCAACTTCATGGGCAATACCTGCGGCCAGGGTGCCGATGGCGGCCATTTTTTCGGTGTGAAAATATTTTTTCCGCTCTATTTCAAGCTCCCGTTCACGTTCATCAAGCTCCAACGCCATTCTGTCTATAGCGCTTGCCAGCGCCCCCACCTCATCCTGACGTTTGCCGGTATTGTCTGCATCGCCATCGTTTTTAACAACCCCGGTTACTATTTTACCTGCGCGGTCTTTGAGCGAGTCTATATCTTTTGCGAGCCGGGTAAAGAAAAGCCCAACGGTTATGATCGTTACGGCCATTCCGGCCAAACCAAATAAAAGAACCTGGCTCGTCAGTTTTTCGCTGGTCGTTCTGTAGTCCGTTACCAGCCCGTCAAGCGTTTTTTGCCTGTGAACCGCCAACTGAAAAAGCCCTTCACGAAAATGGTCCACGGTTTTACGCAACGAAACAAGGTTGTGTTTACTTGGGTTGTTTATTGCCGCTTCAAAACTTGTGTTCAAAGCGGAAAAAGAAGATGAACGGTCGTTTAAATTCTCCACAAGTTTTTTGACCCTTGCACCTACAACTTTAAGGTGGTCGCTAACATACCGGGAGGTTGAAGGATCCGCCGAATCAAAGGAGTCCATATGCGTATAAATGACCATAACCGTATTCAGCGTGGCAAGGTCGGAGAGTATAAGATCCCACTCCTCTGAATAGCTTTGTTGCATCACCATGAAACGCTTGAAAACATCTGTCTGTTGCCAGATTACATACATGGTGAGCGACAGGGCGTATAAAACCATGATCCCTGTAAAAATAAAACCTTTGGCTCGCAAGGACAGGCGCCTTTCCGCAACGCCAGCCGTAACGGACATCGATCTGTCTTCCACCTTGTCAGGTGAATCCTCTGTCTTAACCATGGCTATAAACCATCCCGAGGAATTGCGACTCGTCGCTATAATCGCGATGCCACCGCGCAGAACGTCATTTTTTAATAACACCTACACAGAAACATTTAGCCTTTCCATGCACGGAAAAGCTGAGCCACAAGCTTAAATGAGCCAAGGCACCACAGCCCCCCAAGCCACGCTACCACACAAGTAAGCTACATTTAATCAACTAATTGTCAAACAGCAAGAAGCCAAACTTCCAATCTTGCACAATACCATGTTTAAGGCAATCAAACAAGTGGCTCAGAACGCCACCAAAAAGCAGAACAGGGCGACAGGAATCAGCAATAAACGCCCAAAACATTTTTTTTGCCGTAAAAATGGAAAATGGCCTGTAACTCTGGAGCAGTCCCCTTCACGCCCCCCCCTTTAAGGGCATGAAGCTTATGCTCCAGAGTTACAGACCATTTTTCGGTGAATACCCCACCACACCACTAAAATTTAGGCATACCCACCCCCAAAAGTCATGCTGGCCGTATACATCTCCTCGCGACCAGTGATATCCTCACCTATACACGTTATGCCTATCACGTCTTCATCTGCGTTATGCAAAACGGTGTTGTTCCAGGAAATTGTTTTACGCTCGCCCGATTTCGTAGTTATCTTGCACACAAAATGACGCGGTGCCTTGCCATGGCGAGCTTCACCTAAAAGGAAATGTTGCAGTTTTTTCGCATCTTCCCCGTCAATAAACTTGTCGAAAAAAGAACGGCCAACAACGTCTTTCTGGTCATAGTCGCAGGTGTTCAGCAAAAAGTTGTTGCAGTAAAAAACAAAGCCGTCCATATCCATGATGAAGGCCGCCAGGTGAATATTTTCTATAATTTCCCTGAAGCGCCGCTCAGACTCCCGCAATTTTTTCTCAACGAGAAACCTTGTGGTAACATCACGATTGGTTCCACGAACACCAAGGTACTGCCCCTCGCTATCGTAAACAGGCATGCAATAGCACGACATCATTCGCTCTTCGCCGTTCCTGTTGATGATCCTGAACCTCACGGAGCCTTTTTCCTTTTCCTCAAGAAAACGTGTGATGTTCTCCGTAAAAACCAACTGATCGTCCGGGTGGACAAGATTTTTAAAAAGGTCGGAATTTTTTTCAAACTCCTCTGCGGTGTGGCCCGTTATCCTCTCACAGGAAGGTGAGGAGTAAAGCACCCCTCCCTGCGGGTTTAGCCAAAACTCCCAGTCGTAGTTGTTGTCGGCTATTATCTTGTATTTTGTCTCGGAAATTTTGAGCGCTTCTTCAGAGTTTTTGCGGTCGGTTATGTCTCGTAACACTCCACGGTACCCTGTAAGACGATCACGCTCATCTCTCACCGGAATTGCGCTCATCAACAGGCAAACCATGTTTCCATTATCACGGGCTACCCACACCTCAAACTCATTGGAAAAGTCGACACTATGCGCCAGATTGTCAAATTTTTCCTGAACTTCCTTAACTTTATTTTTAGGAATAAACTCAAAAAAGTTTCTGCCGGCTATATCCTCGGCCGTATAACCGAAAACCTTTTCAGCGTTGCCGGATACGAACGAATATTCAAGGTCAGAGTCGATTTCCCAATATACGTCAGATATGGCGGAGATGATGTGCCTGTTTCTCTCTTCGCTTTTTTGTAATTCTTCTTTTATTTCGGCATAGGCGGAAAAGTGGCGGGAAACGGGACGAACCGCCACAAAATAAAAAACAGGAATGGCTAAACCTGTAAGAAGCGCGGAAAAAGCAAAAACACCATACGTTTCAAACCCGATTTGCGTAAAAATATAGCTCACCGCCAAGGCCAGCACAAAAGCAGAGAAAGCCATAAACAGTAATGGCAACCTGTCTCTTTTCACTTTTACCGGCCTCTTTTCATTAACTACAAAGCAGTCTGCCGCATCTGCAAAGTCCAAAACGCTCTTTCTCACAATCGTACTACAGCTCCAAATCTCGACGCATTATCCACACCGATTCAGGTTTACACTTAAATCGTGTTTCACGTCTTGTGCCAAAACCGCAGTGAGGCTTGCCTGAGAACCAAATTAACAAAAATGAAGAATAACAAGCTGAAAAAACGTGTTTTATAAAAAATAAAAGGATGTTTTCAAACAGGCAATACCAGCAAAACAGGCCGAGTATATATATCCTGGGTCTATTTTCCTATTATTAGGAAAACCAAACCACTCCAAATTCTCATTATCGGGATTTATACGCCTATAACGCGGGGGGTTCAGCTGGCATATCCTTCGCCGTGGAAGAGCCGGCATCAGGGGTTGCACGCGCTTCCTTGTCCAGAACGCTCTCCCATCCCTTCAGCAGGTTTGCCGCTTTTTCCCTGTAAGGATCGTCAGGTTTGGCAAGGTGAAAGTATGTGCTCATGGCCCCCGCCGCCGCCCTGGTGTTCCCAAGTTTGCCATACGCAAGAGCCATACCGTAATATGCGTTCATCTGCCGTGGACGAAGGTCCGTCGCCTTTGTAAACGCACCTAAAGCCTGCTCGTCCATCTTAAGGCCAAGAAAAGCAAACCCCAAATTCACATAGGCTTCGGGCATTTCGGGAGCAAGTTGCAACACACGATCGAGCGCTTTTACGGCATGCTGATATTTTTTGGCGTGTAGCATCACAACGGCCTGTTTGAAACGGACGTCTATCTCCTTTTTGGTAGCCTTGCCAGAGTGAGATTCAAGATGGGTTTTTAGGGCGCTTTGCCTGTCGGAAGGGTGGGGGTTTTCCACAGCCGCAGGAGTTGAACCGACCTCAACCCTGTTTTCATATGGGATGAGATATACCGCCCCAACCACCACAAAAAGACCCGCCGCCACCATAAGAAGCGCTTTTATTCGTTTATCCATATTAAAAACTCAAATAACTCCTTTATGCGGGCTTTGCGTAATAAACGGTATCCCGAAAAATGTAAGGTAACCTAAAACAAAAACCAGTACTATCAGCACGGCCCCAACAGGCGGCGACGGTTTAAGCGTTATCCGCGTGTGCAGGGCAAAGGCTAACGTTAACCACGTTATAAAAGACCACGTTTCCAGCGGATCCCATGCCCAGTAGCGGCCCCATGCGTCCTGCGCCCATATGCCACCTGCCACAAGCATCAACGCGTCAAAAATAAAACCTAACGCCATAAACCTGTACGAAAGCTCATCCAGACTTTTATCATCCGGGAGCGAATTAAAATATGACGACCCCACATTAAACCTGCGCGAAAGTATAACAAGCGCCATGCCAAGCGCCACAAGTGCCGCACCCATAAAAATTTTGCCAAAACCTATATGTATATAAAGCCATATAGTGTCGTAGGTAGGCGGCAGACGGCCATCCACAGGGCCAATAACAACAAGCCACGCCATCATTATAAACATGACGGGCAAAACAAAAGCCGACGTAGGTCTTATAGGTCTAAAACGCCAATATGCCAAAGCATAAAAGAAAAGAAGGCTTAACACATTACTCGACAAAATGTCGAACATGCTTATAAAAGGGCCATAACCCAAACGGGTCCACCGCAAGCCTATCGCTACCGTATGCAGGATAAGCGCAAGCCAAAGAAAAAGCTGAAATGGCGTTTCATATTTCTTCTTCTTTAAAACAACACCAATAACGGCAACGCAACCGGAGACAACGTAAGCCACCAACGCCGCCCACAACATTTTTAGTTCGAGTTCCATCCTGTTTAGCACTCCACCTTATACAGCCCGCCCGCAAACTTCGCACGGCACCGCAAGCTTAAATAGTTCGAGTTCCATCTTATCTAGCGCTCCACCTTATACAGCCCGCCCGCAAACTTCACACGGCACCGCAAGCTTAAATAGTTCGAGTTCCATCTTATCTAGCGCTCCACCTTATACAGCCCGCCCGCACACTTTACACAGCACCGCAAGCTTAAATAGTTCGAGTTCCATCCTGTTTAGCACTCCACCTCATATAGCCCGCCCGCAAACTTCACACGGCACCGCAAGCTTAAATAGTTCGAGTTCCATCTTACTCTAGCACTCCACCTCATATAGCCCGCCCGCACACTTTACACGGCACCGCAAACTTAAAACCTGCTAGTAATCAGAATCCTTCATCCATGGTGAAGCATTAAATTTATCCACAAAATACCACGTGGCTCCAACGGTAATAATAACGCTTGCCGCCACAAGCCACGGCATTGTCCAGTCACCCGTTATGGAATATCCCATCCACGTTCTCAACTCGCGATATACAAGCTCTCCTTTTTCAGTCTTGAACCGGTCGCCGGGCCGCATCTGCATCGTATCATCGCCTATCTTTACCAGCAGATGATATTTTTCAGGTTTTTTGAAATAGGAATCTTTTCCTTCTATCAAAAACTCCTTTTCAATGAGCAACATCAAAAATGCATCAAGCCCCAATTCAGGAATTTTCCAACTGGCCGCCTGTTTATTCTTCATGCCCGGATAACGCGGCAAATGTTTAGCCCCGGTAAGCGGCTTCCCACCATCTGCCGGTATCCATGTAAACAGTGGCGCAAACCCTCTGTTATTAGTCGTATAAAAACGATACCCCTCTATCACAAGAGGGTTTTGATTGCCTATAACAAGGCTTTTGCGCATGCCGTCCGTGCCAGGATAGCTTACCCTGTTTTTTGTTTTTCCCACGGTCATATCAGAAAAATATTCGGTTGTAAAACCATCGTTGGTAAAATGTACCTTATTCAAACGATTGTTATGCCACGGGCCGCTCTCTATACCCACGTTTTTGTAATTAAACGGCACCCCTTCCGTAACCTCCACCTGCCCTTTTAGATATGTAAGTCGGCTCAAGGCCGCCAGAATCACGATAGCCACAAGCCCTAAATGAAACACAAAAAGCGGAGCGCTTGCACGAAACGCAGGGTTAACGATTGAAGCGCAAACAAGGTTGATCGTTAACAAAAATAACGGGACCGAAACTATCCATACAGACGGAATAATGTCGTATGCCGTCCACAACGCGCCAGCGCCTAAAAGCAGTATTGCAACAAGCGTAAATTGTAAAGAGGCAAGACGCTCAATCAAAAGCCGCATAATAAAACCCGAACTTGCACGAGAAGGGAGTTACAACAAAAATGGCGAAAAATCGCCGGTTAAGAAACGCTTCTTGATTATAAGAGCTACAGGAAAAAGCTGAAAGAAAAAGGGTGCAAAAGCACGTTGACACTATAAAGGCGGGCTGGTACAGTTGCTGGACATCCAGCCACTCATGCCGCCACCGCCGCCACAGTTACTCGAAGTCCACGTTCCGCTGGAGGCAAAACTGCTTATCCGAAGCTTTGAGTCATAGTAATAAGGTTGCATGGTGGTAACGGAAGAATTGCCGCCATTCAGATTAGTGGCAGACGTGCCGACAGGTTGCCCCACTTCCGGCCCAAGGTCGAGCCTGTTCACTAAAAGCGCCTTATTTTTCCAGCCGTGCGGAACAATGACATGACACCATTTGCATCTGAAGTAACCGATTCTGCCGGCGTGCCCTATGTGCAAGTTCGTACCGGCGGAGCTTACACCACACATCATACTGGATGAACCGTTAAAACCGCTTTTGTTAGGAGAGCCATTGCTTGGGTTGGCATAATCGTCATAGTTGTGGCACTTAAAGCAAAGCGCCTCCGGCTGGCCAGACCCTGTGGAGGTGTTCCAGGTTCCCTTAAGTATAAACGTGTTGCTGGAACCGTGCGGCCCCCAGGGGTTGCCGTCCTCACCACCTGTCGGTGTAGAGGTGCCGTTTGCAGTGTTGGAGCCATGACAATCGGAGCAATACATCGTTTGGGCACCTATGTCTCCAGAGCCATTCCACGGTGCGAGAAAAACCCCGGTGCTTGCGTCACGCACGGTTACTGTGCGTCCTGTATTGTTCATAACAGGGTGCCACGAGCGATGATTGTTTGTAGAATACGTAGAGGACGCTCCTCCATCGGTACCCATGCTCACCTCTCCTTTGTGGCTGGCGGGTGAATGAAATTCTTTTGCCTGGTCGGTATATGTCAGCATCCCGTTAGTGGCGTAAGGCGTGCCACCCGCATAACCCAAGGTAGGCGGTGTGATATATCCATAGGTAGAATGGCACTTTAAACATATCTGATATTCACGCGTCACATATGTGTTGGTAGCCAGGTCACTGGCCCCAACGCCGCCATTCCCCTTTTTGATATTAAAGTCAGCAGGTGTCGTATGAAAAGAATTATCGGTAAAATAATTTACAGGAAACTCGGGATCTACGCCGTAAGCGCCTTTCAACACACCGGAGGCTATGTTCGTGTGGCCCGTCGCATGATTATGGGTTCCAGCCGCGTCCGCCGTAGCGGGATTTGCGTTGAACAGACGATTTTTAATCACCCTGTGCGGGTTATGGCAATCCGTACATTCCGCATGACGATTCGACGGGGTAAACCCAAGAAGTGTTCTGGTTTCCTCAAGATCGGCGTTGGTTACATCGTGAACTTCCGTTCCGGTTATAGGCATCCTGTAGGTAAGTGAAAAGTCGTCTTTTATATTTGGCACGTTTGTGACGCTTGTCAGGATAGAATCTACCGATGACGCATGGCACTGGTA
>JAJRTC010000186.1 GCA_024278445.1 Nitrospirota bacterium | reverse complement strand
GTGTTCATGTCGGGCATCAGGAAATTTTTAAAATCGCCTGCAACAGGGCACTTGAAATAGACGGCACACCTGTAGTTTACACGTTCGATCCGCACCCGTTAAAAATCCTTGCCCCGGAACAAAACCTGGCCCTGCTTACCACCTTTAAAAAGAAGATGGAGCTTATCGCAGTCTGCGGAATAAAAATTACCGTATGCGCAGATTTTACGCGCAACTTCGCCAAAATCCACCCCAGAGACTTTGCACTTAAGCTTAAAGAGAGCTTCGATATGGACTCTATCGTTATCGGGCACGATTATTCTTTTGGAAAAGGAAAAGTTGGCGGGGTCGATTATCTTAAAAAAATGGGAGACGAACTTGGGTTTTCCGTTTATGTGGTAGACGCCGTTATGGTAGACGGAAAGCGTGTATCGTCTACGCTGGTACGCTCCTTGGTGGGCGAAGGACATGTTAAACAGGTTCAGAAACTGCTTAACCGCTACTACTCAATCGCCGGCAAGGTAGTATCCGGTTATCAGCGTGGCAAGGCGATAGGCTTTCCCACGGCAAACCTTGAAACTCCGTACGAGCTTATACCGGAGGTCGGGGTGTATGCGGCGATGGCGAGGATAGGCGGTGCGAACGGTTACTGCAAAGGTGTGGTTAACGTAGGATATAACCCAACGTTTAACCGTGACGATTTTATAGTCGAGATTCACATGCTTGACCTTGACCACGATATATACGGGCAGGAGATAGAAATCTTTTTCGTAGACAGGTTAAGAGACGAAGTAGCTTTTAGCTCTGTGGAAACATTAAGACAACAAATAGAAAAAGACGTTGAAACAGCAAAAGAGATGTTAAGTGGCGTAATTGATGTTGAAAACATGCCAACACCACGCTGACTGCGCATGGGGCTGTTCAAACAAAAGTATCAGGCAAAACCGGTTTCGTGGTCGGCAAGAAGGGTTTGGGGGCACCGATTACTTCGCTAACATAAACTGGCCTTCTGCCGTGAATATCTTGCCGTTATCCGTTTCGCCGGTCACTTTCCATCTATACGCCAAACTATCGGAGATCATGTAAGCCGGAACCATTGCCGTAGCCTCGGTTGTGGAGCCTTCATAAACTTCCACAAGGCCGCCTGTTGTAATTTTGAAAAGCTTGATGTTGTAGCCCCTGGCATTTTCAAGATCCGCCCATGTAAATAAAAATTCTTCGCCACTATTTTTAACGGAGAGCGAGGCGGGAACTTCGCCAATTTTTCTACCGGCATCGGCAAACCCGAAAGATGGGCCTGAATGGGTCGGCTTTTCATAAAACGCAAACAGGTTATCAGAGCCTAAGTCTGTAAGGCTCGTTTGGGTTCCCCAAGGGCCGACGACCATGAACAGCAAAAGAACAACAGCAAAAGCATATGCCGGGGCTGGTGACGCAATCCACCCTGCGATGCGATCTAAAAAGGATGAAGTTTGTTTAGTCGCAGGCGATGTTCCCTTAACAAGGTCATACGCCGTTTGTTTATATTTGCCCCCAATGCCGCTCATCGCAAGAACGCCTTCCGTCATTTTTGAGCTTGACCATGAAAAAGATGCCGCTCTCTCAAAACAGGTGTCGCACCCTGCAACGTGGTTTGAATAAACTTGCTTTTCATGCGATGGCAGGCGATTGCCCAAAAAATCTCCCATAAGTTCTGTGGGGATACATTCGTTTGTTAAAACGAGTTCTTTAGTGTTATCTGTCGCGTCGTTTAAACCGAATTTAAGGCTTTGCAGAGAGATAAGCTTTTCACGGCAGATGGCGCATGAGCCAAGATGCTCCTTGTTAAGCGCCCTCCCCTTTTTATCGTCGGTTCTTGCGTCTGCAAACTCTAAAAGTTGCGCAACCGATAAATGTTTACTTTCCATTTTTCAAAGCACCCAGGTTAAACGTCGCTTCTTTAACTTTTAAACTCCGGTTTCTTCAAGGATTGACCGGAGCGCCGATGGAGTTATCTCCATCTCCTTCTCATTAGAATTGGAACGGACAATGTTTGCCAGTTTCCGGATATTTTTTTCGATCTCATAAAAAACGTCTTCTTGAGTCGTTCCGGATACAGGTTTTCCGCTTACCGCAGACAAGCCTAAATTACTGTAAAAACGTAGTATATCTTTGGCCGTCATTTCTTTGTTGAACCATAGCCCCAAAAGCCGTCGCCCGTTTTTTGGCATTTTTTCAAGCGATTCTTCAAGGAGACGATAGAAACTTTCAAGAGCAATTTGGCTTTCAGCCGGCATATCGCCAGATTCAAGTTCAAGGCCGCCACCTGCGCCATTGCCGTCTGGCGAAAAGTCTATCGGGTAAAAAACGGGGTCTTGTATAAGGTCTAACGCTCCACTTTTAACAAGCGCGTCCTGCACATTTTTAATGGCATTGTGAGCCACCCCCAACGAAATTTCAAGCTCCCGTGAAATAAAAGCCTCGTCTCGCCGCAGACGCAAAAATACGAACACGGCCTGTTCGGTCTCCGGCAGGTTTTTAATAGCTGTCGGCAATCTTTTTTTCGCGGACGGGCTTAAGATGTTCAACTAAAAACCGCCTCCCTTAAAAAGCTCTGCCATATTTCCAGCGTAGCCAGTCGATATAAAACTCGCGGGCATTCAAGATGGTCCAGACGTAGGTTGAAAGAAGGCAGTCATTTTTTCCCGTATACTTGGCAACCCTGCGTTGCAACTGCTCAAATATCCAGATGTAGGTATCCATTCCTTCATCACATTCAGGAAGGTCTGAAGGCGGCTTGTTACCTTCGGTCTGCATCCAAAGGCTTGTAAGCCCGCAGAAATAGTCTCCGGCGCTGATTCTGCAATGCCCCTTGCACCACTCTTTCGATTTATACAAAACCCAACCTGTGTGCTGTTCTACAAAAGTTTTCCAGGCACTCTCGTCGCCCGCCACTATTTTTTCTACTATTTTTCTGTCGCGAACAACTTTAGGGTTGGTAGAACTCCCGGTCGCCATCGGCATAAACCGGCTAGCCTTCTTCCCTTATCTTTTCTACGTCTTTTTCAGCTTTCGCTTCTATTTTTTCTTTTTCCTGTGCAAACCCTTCACGGAGAAGCTGAACGGATTCCGGCTCGCCCAAAACCTTGGCAATCCTGCTGTTCATCATGATTTCGGCTTCCGCCACTTTTGCTTTTGCAATGCTCCGTCGCTCTGCGATTTTTTTCTTTTGCTCATCGTTTAGGCCCTTTCGGCTCCGGCCCTCCATTTTATTTGACTTCTCCATCGCTATCTCCAACGCCGACTTCATCTTCTTTAACCTCCATAAGATTTTGCGTCACCGATTCCTCAGGCACAAGTGTTTTAATTCGATATCCCGCTTTTAAAGGGGTGTTATGATCCATCGCATTCAGTGTTGCGATGATAAGTGCCAAACCTTTATCTTTAGCCGAATCTTCGGCGATAGACCGGAACGTTTCACCCTCTTTTACCATATGTATTTTTATTTTATATGGAGGCAAGGTTCGCTTTCTCGCTTTTGGCTTGCCATATCGCAAACCGTCGATAGCGTCAAGATACCTGTCTCTGAACATCCCCATGGAACCGCCACGAGCCTTTAGAATGTCGGCTTTACCTTCCGCGTCGATGATCCTTTTTATAGTGTCAGGATGGGTGGCCTGAAACCCGTGATAACCACGAGCCCCTAACCGTTCAAAATCTCGCATCGTGTTCAAAAAGTCGACTATGCCAGATGGCGTGTAACCTGAGTCATAGGCAACACTCATGCCAACCCGGTCGGACTCCATCTCCATCTCACGGCCATAACCCATTAGTATCTGTGACGACAGGCTGGACGTAACGGTGAGCCACGCGGCGGCATTTTCGCGCACCTCCTGGCTTGCGGCAAGCCCGGCAAGCGTTATCAGCAGTGAACTCATGCTCTTTTTCATCTGCTTTACGGCATGATGCCCGATGACGTGGCCTATCTCGTGGCCCAACACACCGGCCAACGCCGCTTCAGAATTTAACGCGGCCAAAAGCCCGCGTGTTACGTAGATATATCCGCCCGGCAAAGCAAAGGCGTTTATCATCTCATGATCGAGCAGTTTGAAATGATATTCAAACCCAGGCTCGCTAACCGCAGACAAAACCTTCCTGCCTACCCGCTGGACATACATCTGCAGTTCAGGGTTATCGTATAAACCGAACTGGGCCACAATTTTTTTGTCGGTCTCTTTTCCGATGGCTTCCTCGTCTACTCCATCAAACTGAGAGTAGGCCGGAACCACGGAAAGTAGCACCACAATGGCGATTGCGGAAATGGATTTCCATTTTAATTTCATGATATAACTCATTTAACTTTTAGATTTTATCATACACTTATGGGAACCTCTAAAAATTAGTTTCGTGGCGAAAATGAGTGAAATGGTTTCTGTCAAGGAGGCGGGAGAAAATTCCCGCAAGCGTATGAGAACATACGTTGAGGACAATGTTATTCCGCCGACAAAGCCAGAGGCCATTTCAAACGTTTACAGCAGAAATCAAATTTTTAGAGGTTCCCTTATATGTAACACTATTATGAGCGTTTTTAGCGATAATCTGGCCGGTGCGGGCTTTGGCGCTTTTGGAGCCTACGAACCTGATTTAGCAGGGGCGGACGCCGTGATACTCCCCGTTCCGTATGATGCTACGGTCTGCTATCAACCAGGTACCAGAAACGGCCCAACGGCAATCATAAACTCGGCCCCCCAGGTGGAACATTACGATTTTGATTCCGGCTTTAATTGTGAAGACCTAAACATTGCGCTGTTAAACGAAATCGATATAGACGTCTCCGGCCCGGAAGCCATGATGGCGCGGATTGAGAAAGTTTACAGGGCGGTGGCCGAAAAGGTTCCTTTTATTCTTATGTTGGGAGGCGAGCATTCCATCACCTGCCCAGCCGTTCGTGTTATGGCCGAGAAATATAAAGATTCGTTATCTGTTGTGCAATTCGACGCGCACGCCGACCTGCGCGATTCATACATGGGCTCGCCACACTCGCACGCGTCCGTTATGCGCAGAGTTTCTGATTTTGCGCCGATAACGCAGATTGGCATCCGAAACGTATCCAAAGAAGAAAAAGAGTTTATAAAAACTTCAGGTCATCCTGTCTATTACGCGCAGGATATTGCCGGTAAGACAGGCTGGATAGACGGCATGGTCGACGGCCTGAACGAGAACGTTTATATCACGGTCGATCTTGACGGGTTCGACCCGTCTGTTATCCCCGGAGTCGGCACGCCGGAACCGGGCGGGCTTTTGTGGCGCGACGTTACAGAAGCTATAAAACTGATAGGGGAAAAGCGTAAGATCGTGGGTGCCG
>JAJRTC010000185.1 GCA_024278445.1 Nitrospirota bacterium | reverse complement strand
TCTCTGCCACCACAATGAATATCAATAACATCACCCAAATGTTCTTTACACATGGCGGAACATTCTATATGCCATCCGGGACGTCCAGGGCCAAAAGGGGAGTCCCACGCAGGTTCGCCCGGTTTGGCACTTTTCCATAATGCAAAATCCATAGGGTCACGTTTTTGCTCATCAACATCTACGCGTGCACCAGCTCGCAGGTCATCCACATTTTTGCCGGAAAGTTTTCCGTATTCACTAAAGGAACTTATCGAAAAATAGACGGAACCGGAAAGCTCATAAGCCATACCGTTCTTAATAAGGGTGGAGATCATCTCGAGCATCTCTTTTATATGATCTGTCGCCTTGGGCTCTGTATCAGGGTGTAAAAGCCCTAGCGTGTCCATGTCTTTATGCAGTTCGTTTGTATATTTCTCCGCTATGGCAGACCACGATTCGCCCAGCTCGTTTGCCCTGTTGATTATCTTATCGTCAATATCGGTAACATTGCGGATATACGTTACGTCATACTTACTGAACTTTAAGTATCTGTAGACGATATCGAAAACAATAGCGGCACGCGCATGTCCTATATGGCACAAATCATAGACAGTAACACCGCAAACATACATCCCGACTTTTGGCGGATCGATAGGGTGAAATTCTTCTTTTGACCTTGTGAGCGTGTTGTAAATCTTAAGAGCCATATTTAACTAACAAATTTTTCTATACGTTTTAAAATTTCGTCACGGCCCAAAATCGTAAAAATATCAACGAGCCTGGGGCCGCTCGATTTACCAGTAACCAAAGCGCGGATTGGGGCATACAGCTTTTTGCCTGTTAAACCTGTCGCCGAAGAGACAGATTTTACCACAGAGTTAAACGTTTCATCGTTAAGCATTTCAAATTCCGCGACAGATTTTTTAAGAATAGCGCAAACTTCCCTTACATCGTTTGAATTTAAAGTTTGGAGTGAAGCAGAGTCAGGCTCGTCCATCTTTATAAACTGCTCCGCATGGAGGAGCGCCTCCGACGGGTTATGGATAGATTCTTTAACGGCATCGATAATTTTAAAAAGTTTTTCATTTGAGAACTTTTCAAAAGGGAAGCCAACCATTACAGGTTTCAATATTGCGATAAGCTCCTCCGACGGCATCTGTTTTATCGCTTTTGCATTTATATGGTCAAGCCTCGCAGGGTCAAAATGACAAGGTGCCTTTGATACCTTTTTAATATTAAACCTCTTTGCCATTTCCTCAAGCGATTCAGGCCCTTTACCAGAAACGCCAGACCACCCAAGCATTGCGATGGCGGTTGTTATGGCGACAGGCGCATAACCTGAGTCAAGAAGGGTGGAAATATCCAGCGACCCGCTCCGTTTGGAAAGCTTTTTCCCGTCCGATCCCTGAATAATCGAAAGGTGATGATATCTTGGCGGAGTTCCACCCAATGCACGCGCTACGAGGATTTGCTTAGGCGTGTTTGAAAGGTGATCTTCGCCACGAATCACGTCTGTTATTTTCATATCCATGTCGTCTGAAACGGACGCAAGATAATATGCCGCCGCTCCGTCCGACCTTGCGATTATAAAATCACCTATATCTGAAAGATTAAAAGAAACATGTCCGCGAACACCATCGTTAATTTTCAAAACACCTCGTTCTACCTTAAACCTTACCGAAGGTTTTATCTTGCCAGCTTTAAACTCAGATATTTGTTCCACCGGTAAATTGCGGCACTTGCCGGAATAACGAGGGGGCTTTCCTGATGCGATAAACTTTTTACGCTCAGCTTCAAGGTCTGCTTCAGAACAGTAACAATGGTAGGCAAAACCGTTTTCTAAAAGCGTTTTTATCGCAGTTTCATATTTTGCGCTACGCTCGCTCTGTCTGTATGGGGTGTGAGGCCCGCCGATGTCCGGCCCTTCGTCCCACTTCAAACCCAGTTTTGCAAGTGATGAGAATATTTTATTTTCAGCATCAGAACTGCACCTTTGGGCGTCAGTATCTTCTATCCTTAAGATAAAGGAGCCTTGCATATTTTTGGCGTATAGCCAGTTATAGAGGGCGGTGCGCAGGTTTCCCACATGGAGCGCCCCTGTTGGGCTTGGCGCAAATCTAACCCGTATATCGTTCATCTTGTATTTTGAGCTATATTGAAAAAGATAGAGGGAACCACTATAACCGACCTGCCCTACATTTCAACCAGAAGAACCACGGCATAAGCGGCAATTCCTTCACCACGCCCTGTAAACCCCATTCCCTCAGTGGTGGTGGCTTTAACGGAAACCGACCCTATGTCGGCACCTGCAGACTGTGCGATATTTTTACGCATGCTCTCAATATAGGGGGCAAGCTTTGGTGCTTCGGCTACTATGGTTGTGTCTATGTTCCCCACAACGTAACCTGCCTTTTTTACTTTAACGCAAACTTCTTCAAGCAGTGTCATGCTGGACACGTTTTTATATTTTTCGTCAGAGTCCGGGAAGTGCTTGCCAATATCACCTAACGCAACAGCACCTAAAAGCGCATCGCATATGGCGTGAAGCAAAACATCCGCGTCGGAATGACCCAATAAACCTCTGCCGTCAAACGGGATCTTTACACCTCCCAAAACAAGCTGTCTGTTTTGGGCCAAGCGATGTGCGTCAAACCCGTGTCCTATTTTTGGCATGGAGTCGGTTTATGTTGAAAGCTTGGCCGAAACTTCTTCTAACGCCTTTTTTGCAACATCCAGGGCGGGGTCTAGCCTGATCGCCTCTGTAAAGCTGTTGGCGGCATCCTGGTAACGTTCCAGCTCTTCATATGCGCGTCCCAGGTTAAAGTGAATAGAGGCTTCACCCGGATTAATGGCAAGAGCCTTTGAATAAATTTCGAGAGCGGCTTCGTGATTATATTGGCGACGGTTGCAGATTCCGATTAAATTATATGTGCGTGTATCGGCAGGATTTATGTCAGCCGCAGTTTCGAGCAACTTAAGCGCGTCCTCATACATATTCTGCCGCATATAAGCCTTGGCCGCACCTACAAGGATAATCTGGTTGTCACCCTCAATTGCTAACGCCTTATCGATAGAATAGTGCGCTTTACTAATATCTCCCTCGGCCAAATATGTTTCAAACATCGAAAGCCAATCTTCAGCCTTATCCGGGGTGATTTTCATCGCTTCCTGCAGGACTTCGTTTGCCTTGTCGGGCATCCCCATTTTTTTATACACGCATATTAGATTTAAATAGGCGCTCATAAGGCCGGGGTCAGATTTTTTGCCCGTTTCAAATTCTTTAATCGCGTCACCGTTTAACTGAGGCTTGTTTTCAACGTCTGCCTGTTTCATTAGAGATTTGCCAAGACCCACATGAGCTTTTGCCTGCAACCTTTTGGTGTCGTTTTTCTTGAAAATTTCAATGGTCTTTTTGAAATACTTCATGGCCTCAAGGTAGGCCCCATCATTTAACAGAGCTTCGCCCAACCCCAGGTTAAGGGAGGTGGAATTCGGGTTTTGCTGAACTAGCATATACAGATCGTCGGTGTCTTCATAGCTTTTGCCAAGCCGCTTATAGCAGAGCATCAACAGCCTGTGTGCCGCCGTATTGGAAAAATCTACTTTCACAACACGTCTTAAAAATGGAAGAGCGGCACCAAAAGCGTTCTGCCCGCAATAGATTTTAGCAAGCGACATTTGAGAATGCGTAGACCATGGCGCAAGCTTTCGAAGAACGTTAACTTTTTCCAGTGAGTCGGCATAAATACTTTGCAACTTATCTTCCATGTTGCTGTCCATGACCTTTTCCATGAACAAACTTTCAAGCTTTTTCTTGCGGTGTTTCTCTTCATTCGACACAGGGTCGTCAACCATTCTTACCAAGGCGTCCTGAAACCTGGAAAAGTTGAAAGGCAAAACCATGATTTCTCTAATTCCGCTCTTTCTGGCTCTGGTGGTAAGGTCAACAGTGACTCTCTCGCCATAAAGCAGGAAGTGAATGTTTTTATAGTCTCCATTCCGTACTAATGAGGCAAACTCAATGCCTTCCATGTCGGGCAGAGCTTCAGCCGAAATTATAAGGTCCGGGGCGTTTTTATTGGCCGTCCTTAACTCTTCAATCTTTGCCTTGGCCTCTGCTCCGGATTCTGCCACCCTGATATCTAAATCTTTCGCCCCGCCATTCTCCGTATATGGCAAGCGATGTATATATTGCTCAAGGATTTTTATTTCAGTCTGCTTGGAAGAGACGATTAAAAAATATATTTTCATGCTTGAATTCTACTATAGAAAACGCTCAAAGTCTAAATCTTCATACGTTTACAGGATAAATCTGATTTTTAGATGTTCCCTAAGGGGTAAGTTTTTCAGGTGTGCATGTCGATGTTATAACCTGTCGGTCTCCTTACGTTCCGCTTCGCAGTAATCTGTGGGTTCTGTCCCCGTTATAAATACCTCTGCAAGGGTATCAAGGCAAAGCCCGGTTGCAAGTTTACCCGTATTTCTGTCTATTATTTTTACCACCACGCGCTTTGGAGGCGTAAAGTTGAGCGTCGGGCTGTTTTTTAGCGCTTTTTTCATGAAATCTGTCCATATAGGGCCAGCCGTGTGTCCACCTGTCTCGCGGGAGCCTAATGAACGGTTATCGTCAAACCCGACCCACACTCCTGCGGCAAG
Organism: Nitrospirota bacterium; assembly: GCA_024278445.1. Classification (GTDB taxonomy): domain Bacteria; phylum Nitrospinota_A; class UBA7883; order UBA7883; family JAJRTC01; genus JAJRTC01. The sequence goes on along the minus strand of JAJRTC010000185.1, from coordinate 1,293 downwards.
GTCGGGCGTATATCCCAAAAACCACGCATCTCTTGAGTCGGAAGTAGTTCCGGTTTTTGCGGCGACTGGCCGCCCAAGAGGTTTTGCAACTTTGCCGGTACCGTTTTCAACTACGCCTTGTAGCATTCTTGTTAAAACATATGTGACTTCCGGTGTTGCCGAGTCTTCAAAGTATGGAACGCGCTCTTCTAAATTTTCGCCGTCGGCGTTGTTAACGGAAAGTACCATGCCAGGCTTTGAGTAAACCCCGCCGTTCGCCAAAGCTGAGTATGCGGCGGTAAGCTCAAGAGGAGTAACATTCAAGGCCCCAAGGGCGAGCGAGAGGTAAGGTTTTATTTTACCCGAAAAACCAAGCTTGCCGGCTATGGCAATTACATTTTCCACACCTGTTTTGTCGAGCAGTTTGACGGTTGCCACGTTCATAGAAGCCTCAAGGGCGCGGCGCAGAGTAACAGGGCCGTAAAATCTTTTAGAAAAGTTTACAGGTTTCCATTCTCCTTGCTTTGTCGGGTCAGGATAGGATACCGGTGAATCTACGATAATGTCGGCAGGAGAGCTACCATTGTTTAGCGCGGCGAGGTACACAAAGGGCTTAAAAGCGGAGCCTGCCTGCCGTTTGGCGTTCATGGCCCTGTTAAATTGTGATTTTTTAAAATCGGAACCGCCGACCATGGCAAGTATGGCTCCGTCTGACGGCCTGATAGCCACGAGGGCGGCTTCTGGTAAAATGTCGTCATTGTAAAGTCTTGCTCTTTTTATCCGCTCGGAAATTATAGACAACCCTTTGGTAACTGCGGATTCGGCGGCCTCTTGCATTTTTAAATTGAGCGTTGTGCGCACTGTTAGTCCCTCGCGATATACGCGGTCTGCCCCATATTTTTTTTCAAGATAGGCGCGTATCGCTTCCACAAAATATTTTGCCGAATTTTTGTGGGTATTTTGATCTTTTAATGCAATAGGCTCGGCGTTAGCGGCATCTTCTTCTTGCGGAGTTATGTCGTTTTCAGCTTTCATGCGGCTTAACACCGTGGCGCGTCTTTGTTTGGCGCGGCTAATGTTGTTAAGTGGGGAATATCGGCTCGGCGCACGGGGAAGGCCGGCTATTAGGGCCGCTTCGGCCAAGCTTAAGTCTTTTGAGGATTTCCCGAAATAGACTTGCGACGCGGCTTCTACACCATATGCGCCAGATCCCATATAAATCTGGTTCAGATAAAGTTCCAAAATTTCCCGCTTGGTGTAAAGCCTTTCAATTTCAATGGCCATCAAGGCTTCTTTAATCTTGCGTGTGATGTT
>JAJRTC010000184.1 GCA_024278445.1 Nitrospirota bacterium | reverse complement strand
GACCCCATGGAGCCGCCCATAAAGTTGAAGTCAAGAGCGGCAATCTCCACTGGCCTGCCCTCAATAAAACCGGAACCTGCCATAATGGCGTCTTTCATCCCGGTCGTTTTCTGCCCCGCGCTAAGTCTGTCTTTATACTTTTTACTGTCCCGAAACTTTAGCGGGTCCGTTGCGACAAGGTCAGTGTCACGCTCAACAAACGTTCCATCGTCTATTAGAAGTGCAATACGTTCCACGGCAGAGAGGCGGTGATGATGTCCACACTTGGGGCAAACCCCTTTTTCACGGAGAAGCTCGTTCTGGTAAATAATCTTCTTGCACCCGCCACACTTGCTCCATACACCTTCAGGAACCCTGCTACGGGTAAAGGCTATTTTTTCCAGGGGAGTTTTTACTTTTGTAAACCAGCTCATATCACTTAGCTTTCCTGTTTATAGCCACAAGCCACGCCTTGGCCGAGGCTTCTATAACGTCGGTTGAGGTACCTTTGCCGAAACAGATATCACCATCGATATCTACCTTCACCATTACTTCACCCACCGCATCCTTGCCGAACCCTATCGACCGGATGTTGTATGTCATAAGTTTACCCTGAATACCGGTTATCCGTTCAATAGCTTTATATGCCGCGTCTACCGGGCCGTCACCCGTGGCAGAATCGGTAAAACTTTTTCTTCCCTTAAGGAGCCGGATAGTAGCCGTCGGGATAGTGCTGGTTCCTGAACTTGTCTGAACGTGTTCTAAAGTAAAAACCTGTTTTGCAGAGGCCATTTCTTCGCCCACTATAGCTTCTAAATCTTCATCAAATATCTGTTTTTTCTTGTCGGCCAAATCTTTGAACTTGGCAAACGCCTTGTCAAGAGCATCGGCTTTAAGTTTATAACCCAACATCTCAAGCCTTTTTCTGAATGCATGACGGCCCGAATGCTTTCCTAACACGAGGGTATTTTTTTTCAACCCCACGGAGGCAGGTGTCATAATTTCAAACGTGGTACGCTCCTTTAAAACACCGTCCTGATGTATGCCGGACTCATGCGCGAAAGCGTTTTCGCCAACGATGGCCTTGTTAGGCTGTATAGGCACCCCGGTTATGGCAACAAGAAGCCTCGACGTTTTGCAAAGCTCCTTGGTGGCGATAGTCGTGTTTACTTTCACAAAGTCTTTTCTGGTTTTCATTGCCATCACAACTTCTTCGAGTGACGCGTTTCCGGCCCGCTCCCCTATTCCGTTCACGGCACACTCTATCTGCCTGGCCCCGTTCATGACAGCGGAGATTGAATTCGACACGGCAAGGCCGAGATCGTTGTGGCAATGGACAGAAATTATCGCCTTGTCGATATTAGGCACATTCTCCTTTATCTCGGCTATCATCCGGCCAAACTCTTCAGGTATGGCATAACCTACGGTATCCGGGATATTTACGGTTGTCGCCCCTTCGGCAATCACCGCTTCGAGAATCTCGTAAAGGAAACTCCTGTCGGTTCTAGACGCGTCCATGGCGGAAAACTCAACGTCTTTCACATATTCGCGAGCCCGTTTCACCGCACTTATCGCCATAGCAAGGGCTTCAGGCTTCGTTTTTTTCATCTGATACTTGATGTGCTGTTCAGACGTGCCTATAAAAGTGTGTATTCGCTTTTTCTTTGCAGGTTTTAACGCATCAAAGCACGAATCGATATCCGCCTTTAACGCTCTTGCAAGCCCTGCTATCACCGGGCCTTTTATTTCACGCGCAATCCTGTTAACCGCTTCAAAGTCACCCGGTGACGAGCGTGGGAAACCTGCCTCTATCACATCGACTTTGAGTTTTGCGAGCTGGGCGGCAAGCGTGAGTTTTTCGTCTATGGTCATGGAGAAACCTGGTGATTGTTCCCCGTCTCTTAAGGTCGTATCGAATATAACTACATTATCTTTTTTCGTTGGCATTTTGATTTGCTCCCGGCGATCGTTTTTTAAAAATGGTGGCCTCACATCCTCTGGCCGGCCATTTTTAAGTGACGGGCAGGGCGTAAGGGCGTAGTTTGGGTGTGAATAGATAAATAGCGTCGAAAGACGCTAGTAGCCCCAGAAGGCCAACGATCAATGAGAAATCCATGATTTTCATAGCCCTTAGATCATAGCCCCATTTTTTTTATTTCGCAAACCATTTTATTCCAACGCCGATTTAACATCCCTTTCATGTTCCTCTTCCTGAATCAGGATATCTTCTAATGCCCTGCGAAGCCCATATTCCCTTAACGACTCAGCCTCTGCGATTCTTTCTTTATATGCATTAATGGCCTGTCGTTCGCCTTTTAAATCTTGTTGTAACAGGGTCACGCTATCGGTGGCGGTTTCGGTTTTTTCTACGTTAATGCTTGGGATGCCTCCTAAATAATCTATTTGTTCTGCGAGGGTTACGGCGTGTTGCATCTCCTCAGCCGCATGAACCAACAGTTCTTTTTGAATCCCCTCATATTGGGCTCCGCTAATAACCGAGGCATGTTGCACATATTGAATACACGCGGCGTATTCCCACTCAAGGTCTTTATTCAGTTTCGCCAAAAGCTCGTCTTTCGTTATAGTCACAATTCCACCTTTCGTTTTCAGGCCTTTTAAAATGGTCTACCCGGTAGCCAACACCGCATATTTTGACATAATTTCATGACCCTGTAAAAAAATCGCTTTTAAGCATTATATCAAGGCGCTTTGACAGTTTGCCGCATCGTCTAATATAATCGTTTTTTTGGTTTTTGATCTTTAACCTTGGAATCTCTTCTATTACATAAAGTGGCAGACTTGAAAAAAATAGCCATCGCCTCCGATCATGGGGCATTTGAGCTAAAAGAACTGTTAGTCAGCAAGCTTCAGGAGCTTGGCTATGAGCCTGATGACATGGGAGTCAATAGCGAAGAATCCGCCGATTACCCTGATTATGGCGAAAAAGTGGCAAAAGCGGTGAGCGCAGGCGAGGTAGAACGGGGAATTTTGCTTTGCGGTACGGGCATAGGCATGTCTATTACGGCAAACAAGTTCCCGAACGTTCGCGCGGCACTGGTTCACGACCATTTTACGGCCACCATGAGCAAAAAACATAACAACGCCAATATTCTGGTGATGGGAGCGCGCATTCTCGACGTCGAAACGGCATACGAAATACTAAAAGCCTGGCTTGATACTGAATATGAAGGGGGGCGCCATGACCGCCGTCTTGAAAAAATATCTAACCTGGAAAAATCCGGGGCCTTGAAAAACAACGTATAGCCCGTTAGAAAAACAGACTTTTAAAATATGACAAACGAACTAATTAAAGCGGGAGTTTTACACAAAAATGGCGACTGACGCACACGCATCCATACTCAAAACAGAAGATCCTGAAATTTGGGAAGCCATTCATGGCGAAACGGAACGGGAAAGTTTTACCCTTTAACTTATAGCCTCTGAAAACTTCGTGAGCGAAGCGGTGCTGGAAGCGCAAGGCTCTGTGATGACCAACAAATACGCCGAGGGGTATCCGGGCAAACGATATTATGGCGGATGCGGCAACGTCGATATCGTTGAAAAACTTGCAATCGAGCGGGCTTGCAAACTTTTCGGGGCCGAACACGCCAACGTTCAGCCACACTCAGGGTCGCAAGCCAACCAGGCTGTCTTTTTCACCGTGCTAAAACCGGGCGATACTATTATGGGGCT
>JAJRTC010000002.1 GCA_024278445.1 Nitrospirota bacterium | reverse complement strand
GTCGCCGATACCAGCGTGGAAGTAGACGAAGATAATAGCGAAAAAAATCCTGTAACCGCTTATGCCAGAACAAAGTGGGAGGCGGAACAGGCTCTCCGGCGCCTTGATGATAGCGATTTTACGACACTTTTTTTCCGCCCTTCAACTGTGTTCGGCGCAAGCCCGCGCCTGCGGTGTGATATCGTTCATAATAACCTGCTCGCCTCAGGTTATACAACAGGTGCCATCACCATTTTGAGCGATGGTACACCGTGGCGCCCGGTGGTACATCTGCTTGATGTATGTGAGGTTTTGCTGGCGGGATTATCTGCGCCTCGCGAGCTTGTAGCGGGAGAGGCGTTCAACATCGGCGTGCCTAACGGCAACTACACCGTGCGGGAACTGGCCTTGGCGGCTCAGAAGTGTCTACCAGGTTGCAAGGTAGAAATCGCCGGTGAGAGAGGTTCTGACGAGCGGACTTACAGGGTCAGTTTTAACAAACTGCATGATCGCCTGAGTGATTATTGCAATCCTTCCCGTAGTTTGCAGTTCGGTGGTGAGGAACTTGTAAAGGTGTTTAACGAGGTTGGCTTTACCAGTGGCGATTTTACCGGTGCCAATTGCAACCGGCTATCGGCGTTGCAGGCGTTATTGGACGAAGGACTTTTAGATGAGGATTTACGATGGATAAGCGGCAGTTAGCCCGGATCACCTCTTGCCGTGTCTGCAAACACCCGGAACCTGAAACTTTTTTTGACCTTGGCTACCAGCCCTTCGCCAATCATCTGCTCGACACCCCCGACGAAACGGAGAAATCTTACCCGTTACAATTGAGCTTTTGCCCTAATTGCCGACTGGTTCAGCTCAACCACACCGCAGACCCGGCGGAACTGTTCGGTAATTATTATTGGGTTACCGGCACATCTTCTAGCACTCGCGTTTACGCGGAGCGTTTTTGCAAAGAGGCACTGAAACGTATAGATAAAAATATAGATGGTTCTTACATCCTGGAGGTTGCCAGCAACGATGGCACGTTTCTCAAGCCATTTCTTGAGCGGGGTATCACCGTTCAAGGTATCGACCCGGCGGCCAATATTGCAAGCTTGGCCAACGATGACGGCGTGCCGACCGAAGTTGACTTTTTCGGCGAAGAACTTGCCGAGCGACTGATAATGAAACAAGGCCCTGCGGCCTTGACCTTTGCCAGAAACGTACTGCCGCATGTGGCCGATGCCAACGATTTTGTCGCCGGCCTGAAAAAAGTCATGGCACCTGACGGATTGTTGGTTTTAGAAATTCATTATGCCCGTCATATTCTGGAAGGCCTGCATTACGATTCGATCTATCATGAGCACCTTTGTTATTTCAGCATAGAGAGCGTCGCGTTACTGCTTCGACGTCATGGCCTTTCAATCGTTGATATTGGCGAGAGTTCCATCAGTGGAGGATCGTTGGTTCTTTACGTTAAAGCAGAAGGTGTGGCATCGCCATCTTCGGAGGTTACCCGTTGGGTGAAAGAGGAGCAAGCTGACCAAATCAATGAGCTGTCTACCTGGCGCGACTTTGCCGACAGGTCACGAGACCATGCAGGTCGTTTGGCGCGTGCGATTGCAGAGGAGAAGGCCGCAGGCCGTTCTGTTGCCGCTTATGGGGCATCGGCCAGAAGTTCTACCATGATAAATTTCGCCGCTATCGGCCCTTCGTTGACAATGATCGCCGACCAGAATAAAATCAAACATGGGAAGTATACATCTGGTTCTCATAGAAGGATATGCGCTCCTGGAGCGATGATAGATAGCCACCCTGATACTGTCCTGGTAACGGCCTGGAATTTTTTCGACGAAATTGAACAGTTTCTTCGCGGCCCTCTCGGTTTTACCGGGCGTGTTATCAAACCACTTCCCGAACTTGCAATCATGGAAACGGAGCAAACGTGACAGACAGGAACGGAACCATCAGCGGCGTGGTAATCCGCCCCCTGCAACGTATCCCGGATGAACGTGGAACTATCATGCACGGAGTCCGTTCCGATAACGCCTTAAGCCCAATGGGTGAGGTCTATTTTAAAAAGCTCTACTATGGGGTGATAAACGGGTGGCACGCGCACGAGACGCTGGAGCTTAACTATATCTGCCTCACCGGTATGATAAAACTGGTTTTATATGATTTGCGGGACGATTCGCCAACAAAGGGAGCCTTGCAGGAGATATTTTTCGGCGATGACAACTACTGCATGGTCCATATTCCTCCCGGAATCGCCAACGGCTCCAAGGGAATGACAGACCCGTTCGCGCTTATTTGCAATGTCGCTTCCGAACCACATGACACAAGCCTGAAATATCGCCGTATCGACCCTAACTCCGGCGAAATTCCATACGACTGGAGCCGACGTGATTTCTAAGCCAGTTCTGCCACGCGAATGCATGCTATGCCTAAAAAAGTGACTGTAAATAAAACCTGGGGTGGTGGTTCGCGCGTGCTTATTTTTGGGGCGGATAGCGGCGGCGTTACCGCGTTCGACGTTGTGGCATTCTGTGGCTGGAAACCTCTTCGGTTTATCAACATGGGTAAATCAGACGTGGGGTCTACCCTTCTTGGCCTTCCGGTTGTCGGGTTGGAGGGGTTACAGAAGCGTGATTACGACTTGGTAATCGTTTCAACTTTACAAAAAAGGAAGGAAGCGACCAAGCCACTGGAGGATGCCGGATTACGTCATGGCGTCGACTATTTTTTTGCCGATGAGCCGGTTCGGCTTGACGGCATGGAAGTCAGGCTCACATCATCCCCAGTTGTGAAATCAGATCTCAATGTTGTTTTTTTCGGCTCTGGTGAAGGAGCGGTAGAAGCTTTTGATATGGCTTTGCAATATGGCTGGAACGTTGTTTATATCGTCGACAATAACTCTAAACGCTGGGGAGAGTTTTTGCATGGTGTTGAGATAAAAAACCCTGATGCGCTTAACTCTAATGATTTCGATATAGTTGTTGTATGTTCGTTACCAGGGAAGAGAGCTATTTTCAGTCAGCTAAAAAATATGGGTTACAGGTATCGTGACGACTTTATTTTTTTTCGCGACTATCAAAGTGAAACGTATCAGCGTTGCGCCACATAAGTGATGATTTGCTCAATCCCCACAGTTCTCCCATGAAAATCTTTCTTACCGGCGCTTCCGGGTTTATTGGCACTCATTTTTCTCAAGCGTTACTTAACCGGGGCCACAAAGTTTTGGCACTTAGTAGAATCAGGCGGCCGGCAAGACCGGGCCTGATATGGTATCATGGCAACCTCGCTGATCCAGACAGTTACCGGGAAGCTCTAACCCGGTTTAACCCAGACGCTATTGCGCATCTGGCTTGGGATGGTTTGCCTGACTATAGCGCGGAGATGTGCGAAAAAAATTTGAAACAATCTATTAATTTATTTGAGTTAGGTGCCGATATAGAGTGCAGAACCCTATTTGGAGTTGGCAGTTGCTGGGAATATGCTCAGGCAGGAGGGCCACTGTCTGAAACGGCGGCAACCGATGAGACAAAGCCGTTTGCGCAGGCAAAACATAAGGTGCGAGCTTTCGGTGAGCAGTTGGCAAAAGAGCAGAATATACTGTTTATCTGGCCACGCCTCTTTTTTATTTATGGGCCTGGCCAGCGAAAAGGCTCCCTTATCCCGACGGTTATGGAGAGCTTGGAATCTCGCTCTCAAGTAGATTTGAAGATGCCAAACGCTGTGCAAGACTTTCTGTTTGTCACAGACGTTGCGGAGGGGTTATGTGCCCTGCTTGAACTGGCACCACCGGAGGTAAGTTTGTATAATGTAGGCTCTGGGGTTCCGATGAGAGTTGGGGATGTGGCCGCTATTGTAGCGGATGAAATGGGAATAACGAATTTTTCGCTACCGATGAATGACGAGACATCAACCGATAACGGATTGTGGGCTGACATGACCAGAATGACTGCAACCACAGGCTGGCAACCGCGATATAACATACGGGAAGGTGTGCGCCTTACTATAATGGCTAAACGAGATGAGCAAAGAGATGTGTTGAAGTGATAATTTCCCGAACACCGATGCGTGTGAGTTTTGCAGGTGGCGGAACCGACCTTGCTTCCTTCTACCGGAATGGGCGAGGTTTTGGTTGCGTGCTTAGCGCTACGATCAACAAATATATCTACATTACAGTCAACAAAAAATTTGACGACCTGATTCGTGTCAGTTATTCCAAAACCGAAATTGTCGATTCTGTCGACAAGGTGGAGCATAACATCATCCGTGAAGCGATGAAAATTGTCGGCGTCGAGGGGGGTCTCGAAGTGGTCTACATGGGTGATATGCCGCTTGGTGGCGCGGGCGTAGGCCTTGGTTCGTCTAGCGCTCTGGCGGTTGGAGTTTTGAATGCCCTTTACGCTTACAAAGGCCAGCATGTTTCGGCTGAAAAACTTGCCAGGGAAGCCTGCATGATAGAGATAGACATACTTGGCCATCCGATCGGCAAACAAGATCAATACATCGCGGCGTTCGGTGGGATCAATTACATACAGTTTAACAAGGACGAGACTGTCTTCGTCGATCCGGTAATTTTTTCCGCCGCCGCCAAACGGGGGCTGGAAAGCAGGCTGACTCTCTTTTATACCGGGATAGTGCGGATGTCATCAGATATTCTGCAAGAACAGAACGATTCGGTAGATCGGAAGCTCGATTGCCATAACAGTTTAGTTGACCTGACTCATCAACTTAGAGAACTGTTACAGCAAAACGATATTACTGCCATGGGTGATATTTTGCATAAGGGGTGGGAGATAAAAACGCAACTTGCGTCTAAGATTACCAGCCCGCAGATAGACGCATGGTATCAGGCGGCGCTTGACGCAGGTGCCGATGGCGGAAAAATAGTTGGTGCAGGTGGTGGTGGCTTTCTGCTTCTGTACCGTGAAGAAGAAAAGAGAGACGCGGTTAGCAAGGCCCTGCCAGATCTTAAGGAAAGCGTTTTTACTTTTGAACTTCAAGGAAGCAAAATTATTTATGTTGGTGCATAGAGAGGTAGAAAAAACTGGGGTTCGCCTCAAAATTTCACAGGGGAAGGAGACACGCGAGGTAGATATCTACAGTGAAGATGGCTATAAACTTCTTTCAGAACTTTGGCTGAAGGTCACCTGTGAGCGAAAGTTGATGTATGAGCCATCCTGGCTTGGTATCCCTATCATTCAATATCCGGGCGACATTATCGCCATGCAGGAGCTGATCTGGAAAGTGAGGCCCGACCTTATAATCGAAACCGGTGTTGCCCATGGCGGTTCGGCTGTTTTTTACGCTTCTATGCTGGAGCTTATCGGCAAGGGTCGGGTTGTTGCTATTGACGTGGAAATTCGCAAATACAATCATGTTGCCATAGAAGCACATCCTTTGTCAAAACGGATTGAGCTGATAACAGGAAGCTCTGTAGATCAATCTACCATCGAGAGCGTAAGTGCCATGGCTAAAAAAGCCAACACTGTTTTGGTGGTTCTCGACTCAAACCATTCATACGAACATGTTCTAAAAGAAATGAAGCTTTATGCGCCTATGGTAACCGACGAAAGTTACATGGTTACGATGGACGGTGCACAGGGGCAGGTTTATGATATCCCAAGTGGCAAGGAAGAGTGGCGTGAAGACAATCCACTCCGGGCGATCGAAACCTTTCTCGCTGAATATGGAGAACGATGGGAAATTGACAAACGCTACACACGTTTCGGGGTAACCTCCAACCCAAATGGATATTTGCGCTGTAAAAAAAGGAGCGAGGAAGGTTGACCGCAGACGTGAACAGCCAAGAACATGTGGGGCTTGAACAAAAACGGGCTTTAGTAACCGGTGCGTCCTCCGGGATAGGTGCCGCTATTGCCATTATGCTGGCAGATGCCGGCGCCACGGTTGGGTTGCATTACTGTGAAAACGAGACTGGTGCCAAGAAAGTTGCCGAAGCGATAGAAGCCGGTGGCGGGATGGCCGCTACTTTAAAGGCTGATCTGTCGTTGGAAGCAGATCGGGACGGCCTGATTTCAGCCGTTAGCAGCTCTTTAGGCGGTCTTGATATTCTTATCAACAACGCAGGCGGAGTTTACGGCTACGGGGCTGTAGAGAACATTACGGCAGATGCCCTTGAAACTACATTTTCACTTAACAGCGTGGCACCATTTATTCTCATGCGAGACGCTTTTAAAGTGATGAGTGAAAATGGATGGGGACGCATCGTTAATATCAGCACAGTGTCGGTCAAATATGGTGGTAGCCTGAACAACATACACTACGTGGCGTCGAAAGCCGCGCTAGAATCTATGACCCGTGGGTTTGCGAGAGCCGGAGTCGGCTCTAATATTCTTGTCAACACGGTACGAAGTGGAGTTATAGACACACCGATGCGAACAAAAATAGATGGTTATACCGAGGAGCGGTTCCGGGAACGTGTGGCGATGATCCCGCTTGGCAGGGCAGGCTCGCCTGAAGAAGTGGCCGCTATGACGCTTCATCTTGTCTCCCCGGCTGGAAATTTTATTACGGGTGAAATTTTTACTGTCGCAGGTGGCGACTGAGGAGGGATATGTATGAGCCTATTTGTGACCGGCTCGGAAAGTTTTATCGGCTCCGTTTTAATGCGGCAATGCGCCGAAGTCGGCATTGAAGCCGTTGGGGTTGATCTTGTTCAAGGCAAAGGAGCGAACCGGCATGTGGCTGACATCCGTTCTTCCGATATAGCCGACCTTATTCCGGAAAAAGGGATAATAATTCATCTCGCCGCCCTTTCACGAGACAGCGATTGCAAGAACAATGCGCTCGTGTGTTTTGATGTAAACGTTATGGGAACATTGTCGCTCATGGAAGCGGCTGTAAAGCGAAACTGCAAGCAGTTTATCTTCGCCTCGTCGGAATGGGTATACAACTCGTTCGACCCTGACAAACCAAAGATGGAAAACGACCCGATAGACGCCCTGGCGTTAGGCAGTGAATACGCCCTTTCCAAACTTGTGAGCGAGGCGAACTTGCGCCAGCGTTATTCCCACGGGTATTGCGACACAACCATTCTAAGGTTCGGCATTATTTATGGCCCGCGCGAAAATAACTGGTCTGCGGTGGAGTCACTGACAAATTCCGTGGCGACACAGGAGAAGATAACCGTGGGCTCCTTAAAAACAGCCAGAGCCTTTATTCACGTGGAGGATATCGCCGCAGGAATAAGGGCCTCCATAGGTGCTGAAGGCCTTAATACTTTCAATCTGCAGGGTAAACAGCCAATACCACTCGGCGACGTCATAGCCACGGCGGCACGGCAACTGGGCAAAAATCCGCGTGTTGTTGAGACGGCGCCGGAGCGCCCATCCATTAGATATGTTTCAGCGAGCATGGCGAAGCGGGTACTCAACTGGGAACCTGTCATCGAGATCGATGAAGGTATCGCCTCCATTCTGCCTGCTCTCGGTTTTAAAGCGGAGGCGCGATGAGTAACAACGCCTGCCTTATTTGCGGATCTGCAGAACGTGAGGCCATTCTAACCTTCACGGAGCCTGATCAATACGAACGAGCTGTAGGCGTGACGGGCGAAGGATACTTTCGCTCATGGGAGCGCTGTGTGTCGTGCGGTTTTCATTATTCATGCTATTCGCGCGACCCGAAAATACTAGACCGCCTTTACGCGGATGAATACCGGAACGGCAATGCGCCGTGGCGAAGCGGCAACGTTGAGGAGATTTTCGATAAGATCGTAGCGCTTCCTTCTGAAGACTCGGAGACGGTGGTTCGGGTTGACTGGGTGAAACAAAAAATGGAAGCCGCCGCCGCGTCAGGCGCGTCTCTGCCGTCTTACAGACCGTTACGTTTACTTGATGTCGGCGGAGCCAGCGGGGTGTTCGCTTTTCAGTTTCAGGATGATAAATGGCGTTCCGAAGTGATAGACCCTGGTAGGGCCGGATATTTCCTTGAAAAAAAACATGACATTACCTATCACGCCTGTCTTTTTGGTGATAAATCGCCAGGTGGCGGCTACGACCTGCTTTCACTGGTCTACACGCTTGAGCATCTGCGCGACCCGCTAAAGGTATTAACGCTGGCTCGAGAGGAATTGACCAAAACAGGTTTTCTTTTCATCGAAGTTCCAGATGCCCTGGCTTTCTCTCTCAAGGAAAGTGACGATGATATATTTAACGCGTGCCACCTCTGGATGTTTGATCCGGTATCAATAACACGGTTGGTGGCGAGAGCGGGGTTTGAAATTTATTCGCTGGAGCGAACACGCACACGACGTGGACATCTGGCGTTAACACTGCTTGGAGGAGTGGCGTGAAAATCATCGACGGCCCGTTGCCCGGCATATTTCTTATCGAGACGAGCCCGTTCACCGATGAGCGGGGTTTGCTTGCGCGAACTTTTGAACAAGTACTCTTTGAGGAGAAAAACATCTTGACCAACTGGCTTCAGGAAAGTTTTTCAAGAACCACCAAGGCCGGCACCCTGCGTGGACTGCATGTACAAACACCTCCATTCACAGAAGCGAAGCTAATCACGATTTTACGGGGACGGATGCGCTGGGTTACACTCGACCTACGGAAGGATAGTGCAACCTTCGGCCACCATGCGGTGGTAGATTTGAATGGTGAAAAACTGGAGGGGCTATATGTGCCACGCGGTTTTGGCCATGGTTGCCTGTCGCTCACAGATGGTTGCGACCTTATTATCAAGTCAGACAACCGTTACGACCCGGCCCATGGCGTAGGCATTATATGGAATGACCCGGAACTGGCTATCGACTGGGGAATAAAAGGTGAATTGGCGTTAATTTCGGAGGGGCACAAAACCTTCGGTTCTTTTGCCTCGTTTCGGGAAACCGTGGGAGCCATTGCGAAAAAATGAAAAGCAAGATAAATGGAAAAAACGGAGAGAAGCTACTCTTTAAGCTTCTGCGTCTCCGCATAGGTCAGCAGATTATAAATGAGCGCTATAAAAAAGGTGATTTTAAACCACCTATTCACCTGGCTTTCGGGCATGAGGCGGTGGCTCTTGCTGTAAGCGAAGCTATGACGGCCAACGATCAGCTAATTCTCTCGCATCGCAACATCCATTACAATCTGGCTCGCTCAAGTTCGTTAAAAAAGGAGATAGACGAATACCTTCTTTCGCCAGATGGTCTTGGTGGAGGCCAGCTCGGATCGATGAACCTGGCTTGTGCTGAACATGGGGTTCCTTATACGTCAAGCATACTTGGCAACAACCTTCCGGTATCGGCAGGTTTTGCCTTGGCCCAGAATCAAAAAAAGCAGGACGGCGTTCTGTTTGTCGTCACCGGGGATGGAGCCATGGAGGAGGGGAGCTTTTACGAAAGCATAGTGTTCATGAAAACATTCAAACTACCGGTGGTTATCGTGGTGGAAGACAACGGATGGTCGCTCGCCACACGTATTCCGGAGCGCCGCTCTAATATCGATGTCGCCGGTATGGCTACCGCGCTTGGTGCCACTTCCTGTTCAGTTGCTGGAAATGACATTCACGCATGCGTGGAACTGTTTGCCGTGGCACGAGAGGAAGCCAGAAAAACCGTTGGTCCAGTAGTAGTAACTACGTCTGTTACAACATTTGGTTACTGGACTATGGTGAACGACGACCATCCGAAAGGAAAATTTATTAACTATCACGCAGGACCTGCAAAAACCATTTCCATCGACGATGGCCCGATAATTGAAAAAAATGATGAGGATCCACTCTATCGTCTGGAGTGTGAAATTGGCACCACACACTTTGCGGGAGTGTCCGAGCGTGTTCGGACAGCGTTGGAGGAGGAGTTGTCATGACATACATACAACGCTTAAACAGTCAGATAAAAAAAACGCTGGCAGAACATCCAGACACAGTTGTCTTTGGGCAGAACGTTGGAACCGGCTCATGCCTTTCGGGCCTTACGCGTGGCATCGAGCATGAAACAGGCGTAACAGTGTTGAACACGCCGAACGCTGAAAACACTCTTGTCGGCGTTGGCTTCGGCATGATGATGGGTGGCGTTAATTCTATTTACTTTATGAAGCAGATCGATTTTCTTCTGCTTGGTCTCGACCATTTGGTGAACACTTATAATTTCGTTCGCCTGAAAAATCCGGAAGCATCTTTCACCATTGTCCCGGTGATAGTCGATAACGGTTACCAGGGGTTGCAATCCAGTTTTAATTCTTTCGGCGACATATGTTCCATCGCGCGGATAGATGGCTTCACGGTTACCAACGGTTACGACATTGATAAAATCATAGGGCAAAAGCTGGTGGCGCCAGGCTTTCGGATTATCGCCCCGAGCCAGAGACTTTTTGGAAGTGAGCTATATGACCCGGAATCGGTAACTGGCCACGGCCCGGATTATGAATGGTTTCATTACCAGAGTGGGAACGATGTGCTGGTGATCTGTTTTAATTATACGCTTCCTCAAGGCCTGTCACTGGTTGAAACTATGGAGAGCAAAGGGTTATCTGCATCTCTTGCCGGGGTAAACAGGCAGACGCCGGCAGGATGGGGGGCGCTTATCGATGAAGCGCGGCGGGTGCGGAAAGTTATTATCCTTGACGACACAAAGAGCGTCAATCGATTATCGAATGACTTTCTGGCCAGCCTGTACGTTGTGGACAATAATGTTTCAGTGCTTAACATTGGCCGAGATTTTAACACCGACTGGCTCAAGCCGCAGAAAGATGAGCTGGAGATAGATGCGGACGCTATCCTGAAATATATTGGCACTGTTTTCACAGAGAAGTACCTCTAAAAATTTATTTCATGAAAAATTGACATGATTGATTATCCCGTAACGTTGGTCAATACCGCGCGAAAAATAAACCAGGTACAGTTTCCCCTTTGGTTAAGTGTTCTTTCCAATGCACTCCGAATGCAAAAAATTATTCCACAGATCATTGACCTGATCCCGGCTCCAATTGAACAAAGGGACAACATTTTGCTAAGCCTGCTCCCGGATAAACCGGCTATTTACGGTTTTAATATTATCGCTGGGAACGGACACTTGGATGAAACAAACCGACTGGCTCAGCTCATTCATAATGAGCGTCCTGGAAGTATAGTTGTTTATGGTGGTCCATTGCCATCGGCAATTCCTGAAATGATTCTCGACAACTGTCCTTGTGATTTTGTGGTTCACGGAGAAGGAAAGGTCTCTTTTGCCGCGCTGATCGGAGCGATCAAACGTGGCAACCGGCCAGACGAGATTGACGGTATTTTCTATCGCGACAAGGATAAAATCGTCGGCGTTAGACGTAAGCTGGCCCGGCGTCTTGATGATCTTTCCAACCCATCATTTGCCGACATTGACATGGATTTCTATATAGGCTACCTAAAGGAAACCGGCCAATCGTGGGAGATCATGGCTTCCAGGGGATGCTGGGCTGATTGCAGCTTCTGCTACAAGTTCATGGGTAACGGCATGTCACTCCGATCACCTGGAGCAGTGCTGGACGAGATTGAGACGATGATCCACGATTACGGCATGGATCGGTTCTATTTCGTCGATGAAAACTTTCTTCAAATAAAAAAGTTTTTTCGCCAGTTTATCAAAGAGAAAAACCAGCGGGATATCTCTTTCACTTTTGTCGCTCAGTCACGTATCGATACTATTGACGAAGAAACCTTGCGGCTCGCCGCTAGGAACGGGCTTGTTTACATCAGTACAGGGGTAGAATCACCCTCCGAGGAAACTTTAAAGCGAATGGGAAAAATGCTTACGCTTGGTCAAATTGAAAATGGGCTTGCAATAATGCGGCAGTATAACATTCGCCCATCGATCAACCTTGTAATAGGGTTCCCTTGGGAGACCGAAGCTGATTACCAGGATATTATGTCGTTTATTAAACGGAACAAATTGCAGGGTTTAATCAAGCTACATTATTTGACACCACTACCGGCAACACGCCTTTTTACCGAAACAATGGATCGTGGTTTGATCGATAACGAATATGAATATATCAGGTCGTTGGGTGATCTTTATTGGGAGAGGAAGATTAACCTTACCTCGCTTTCTGACGACACACTTGACTATTACTACCGAAAAATTTCAGAGGTAGGTAAAAGAAAACCAAAAGAACCTGTTTCCAGCAGTTATAGTTCCCAAATACGGAAAGTCCACTAAAATGGTGGTTATATGGTAAGCAAGGCAGAGCAACACAGGAAACGTATCCCTAAAAGGTTCCAAATAGAGACCATATATGGTTGTAACGCTACCTGTGTTATGTGCGCTCTTAAAAATCCACCTGCGCGCCCCAAGGGGAGCATGGATCAAAAATTGTTTTGCAAAATAGTCAACGAGATGGCTCCTTACGCAGACAAAATAGAAAAAGTCGATCTATTCGGACTTGGCGAACCGATTCTCGATCCACGTATCTTCGACCGTATTAGATATATGAGGGAACGTGGTTTTCGTAATCTTGCCATTTCCACCAACGCTGACCTGCTCGACGAGGAAAAACAAAAAGCCTTGCTCGACACCAGAATAGAAACGGTGATTTTCAGCGTAGATGGCACGGAAAAAGAGACGCACGAAGCTATTCGGAACGATGTTATCTTCGAGCGTGTGGTAGAGAACTGCGAGGCGACCATCCGCTTGAGAGACAAAACTTGTTCGCCGACCAGGTTTGTCATGCGGTTTATTCGCCAGCCAAATAACCGCAGTCAATCGGGTGATTTTTTCACCTACTGGAGCAAACGCCTTTCTTTTGATAAAAACGATCTTCTTATTGCATACGATATGAATACCATGGGAGGCGAGGTATGTAGCAGAGAAGATATCATAGGCAACAGGCGCGACGAGGATATTGAAGCCAGACCCTGTCACCAGGTTTATGATAGGCTAATCATTCTCCGTGACGGGACAGTGCCACTATGTTGTGAAGACACACCCAAAGCAACCTATACGTTTGGCAATGCTTCCAATGAACATCCACTCGATATTTTTAATTGTGAAGACTTTATGGAAATCAGACAATTGCATGCCAAAGGTGATAAAAACCGAATGCCTATATGCCGTTCATGCACCCTGCTCTATAGTGAGCAGGATGTCGAAGTAATCAGTGGCAACAGCGCAAGGATATAAAACATGAAGCAAACGAAAACTGAACCGACAAAAAAAGATGGTGAGCATAAACTGTTTATCCCCAAGGAAGTGGCGATAGAAACAGTTTTCGGATGCAACCTGAGTTGCGATATGTGTTTTATAGATATGCCTACGGCGCGGCAAAAACAGGTGATGTCGATGGAACTGTTTCATTCACTTGCCGACGAGCTTACGCCTTACGTCGACCGGATAGGAAAAGTAAGCCTCTGGTCACTTGGGGAACCATTGCTGGACCCACATATCTGCGAGCGGATTCTTTATCTTAAGAGGAAAGGTTTTCGGAACCTGGCGATTTCGACCAATGCAGATCTTCTTGATGAAAAAAAGCAGGATGCATTGCTGGCAACCGGCCTTGAAACGATTATCTTTAGTGTCGATGGGGTAAAAAAGGAAACCCATGAGACAATCCGTCGCGGATCCAACTTTGAACGTGTGGTGGCTAACTGCCTGAGCATGATTAAAAAACGAGATCAAGGAAATTATGTCACACGAATCATTGTCCGTTTTATCCGGCAGGAGAAAAACAGGAACGAGTGGCCAGACTTTCTGAATTTCTGGAACGCTAAACTGCGGGAAGAAAAACGGGATATCGTTTCTTCCTATGATATGCATAACTATGGTGGATATGTAGCCAAGAAGGAGGATCTTCTCGACGCGAACACGATAACAGCGGCTATGGAGCGAAAAGCGTGTCACTATATTTTCGAAACCCTCATCGTGCTGGCTGATGGTTCGTTGGCACTCTGCCCGGCAGATTTTCTGGAAGCCCGCATGAACCAGGCCAAGTTGCCGGAACTATCGGCGATTGAAGCTTTCAATTCTGAAGATATGCAACGTATTCGCACAATCCATTCATGCGGCGACAAGAGCGACATTGAAATCTGCGCTCAATGCGTAATACCATACAGCGCACAAACCAGGCTTGTTGGGTAGAATTTGCCGTAACTGAAATGTGAAACGGTAACATTGGAATATGGCTTACAATAATCTTAACGACAATTACACTATGATTGTGCCAACTTACAACAGGCTACCTTACCTCACTCGTCTTCTCGCCTACCTTGCAGTGTCTGACGTCAAATTTCAGATCATTATTTTAGATTCGAGCGACGATAATATTAAGGACCAGATCAAACGCATTATCAGCCTCTCCCCGCTAAAAATTCGGCACGAACGATATTCACCAGAAGAGGATGTTAATGAAAAAATAATGGACGGGATGAAGATGGTTGAAACCGAGTATTTATCCCTTTGCGCCGATGACGATTTGGTGATTCTCTCAACCCTTTCGACGCTAATAGACTTTCTTCGCAAGAATAGCGGTTATCTCTGTGCGCATGGGCTATATTTTTCATTTCAGCAGATGGATGAAGGTTACGTTAATCTCGAAGAAGTAACCTATGCCACACCGAGCCTTGAGCAAGACCATCCGCTGGCCAGGCTGACAGAGTATGTTCGCCGTTACCAGCCAATTTTTTATAGCGTACACAGAACAGAATGGTGGAGAAAAACCTTTTCTAAGACATGCTCACTGCAGAGCTATCTCTTTGAGGAGGCGGCGCCCGCCTGTCTTACCGCCATCGCCGGTAAAGTGGCAAGGTTATATCTTTTTTATTACGGGCAAAATAGAGAGACGGACGTAGCGGAGCCGGACAATCCCAAAATAATAACCAACCACCCCGCCAGATGGTATAAGCATAACAGGCGTGGCATGTTGCGGGCGTTTGTTCACTATCGCTCAATGCTACTTGACGCCCTTAAGCAAACCTCCTGTTCCGGAATGGAAGAACGTGCCGTGACAAACATCGTGAACCAGATACATGGCGGCTATCTGGCGGAGAGCCTTAGGCATTGTTGTTACGAAAATGTCGACAGGGAACTTGCGTTGTTGACGGAAGATGAGATAGACGAGACTTTATTTATAACGAACGTGCAGGCTACGGTTTGCGCCGATGAACAAACGCGTGTCACTTTTCGTATCGGAGAGCCGCTGATGGAATATCTGCGACCCCGGTTCTCCATGGCATCGGCGATACCGCCTAAAGCAGTGCGCAAGGCTATGCATGAGATGGCTCCATACTGGGTTGCTAATGCAAACAACAAGACGTGAGAAAGGGCCTTTATGTTTAGTGACTACACCATGCTCATTCCAACTCATAATCGGCCAGACGACCTGGCAAAGCTTTTAGGCTATCTTGAGAAAAGTGGAGTGTCGTTTAAGGTTCTTG